>NZ_JAUBUI010000020.1:0-85284 GCF_036705385.1 Microcoleus sp. B3-A4
ATCGAGTGAATATGCTTTCATTAGCTTTGATTACACAATGATATTTTATTATTCTTAATTGTACCTCATAACAGCGGGAACCGCTGTAACAATTGATGACATACTCTACAAGCGCTCACTGGTGATTGTTAGCCAGCCCCTAAACAAGCCTAGTTCAGAGATAGTTGGCGTTCTTTTCTGGGATTCCTTGCTAAGTCAAGTTTTGGGAGTTGGGCCGAATTTACCCAAAAACAAAGATGGTAAGCCTAGAGAAAAAGTCGCAGTTTTTCTGGATGAAACTCACCGTTTACCTGTTGGTAAGCTGGGGGATTCAGGTGATTATTTGCGTCAGTTTGGTGTAGGTTTAATAGAAATTACTCCGGCGGTTGTAGATACTGCCAGATGGGAAAAGAATAAATCGGTGTGGCAAACAATCATTTCTCTCACTCCAGGGATTGATGCTGTTACTAAAGAAATATACGAGCATCTTCCTCCCATTCCACAGGATGATGTTACTATTCGGACTTATAAGGATGCTCAAGGAAGAACAAGAATTGGGTATGAAATTAATGATAAATCCTCTCAAAAACAGGGAAATGATAATCCCGGGGTGTCTTGGCGTTCTCTCCAATATACGGGTAATAGAACAGCCTTACTATGGTTGAACAACAATAAGACTCTTTTCTGGATTGACTTTGAAAGTGAACTTTTAAAGCACATTGATAGCTTACTCGAAGATGCAATTTCCCCCAAGGCTTCAAGGGCTGTAAAAGCAGCCGTAGATTATGCTCTTGGATTGGTAAAAGAGTTTCGCGTGTAGTCGTGTCATGCTTTTGATGGAAGTGCGATCGCCCTTCATGTCCAAAAGTGCGTGAAGCGTAGTTATCCCGTAGGGAATCGGTCTTAATCTAACTTCCCTAACTCTTTATATTTATCTGGGTTTAAACAGTGCTGGACGCACTCCGACAAAGAAACCGGGTTTTTTACCGAATTTACCGTGTGTAACGAAGTATTTCGTAAAAAAACCCCGTTTCTGAGCTTCCACAGGGACGGGCAAGATGCCCATCCCACAAGAAAACAAACTCTTTGTGGAACAGACATCTTGCTTGTTCTAGATGACTGCAAACAACTACAAAAAAACAGACTCTTTGTGGAACAGGCATCTTGCCTGTTCCTGACAAAAAACCACACAGATTACGAATCTCGCTCGAGCTTCAGCACAGCCATAAAAGCCTCCTGCGGCACATCCACAGTACCCACAGACTTCATCCGCTTCTTACCCTTCGCCTGCTTTTGCAGCAACTTTTTCTTCCGCGAAATATCACCGCCGTAACACTTCGCCAACACATCCTTCCGCAAAGCCGGAATGTGTTCCGAAGCAATCACCTTCGCGCCAATAGTCGCTTGAATGGGAACCTTAAATTGATGGCGGGGAATCAACTCCTTGAGTTTTTCAGTCAATCCGCGGCCCACATTATAAGCCTTATCCCGGTGTACGATCATCGCCAAAGCATCAACCGGATCGCCATTAATTAAAATGTCCATTTTCACCAACGGATTTTCGCGGTAGCCAATTATGTGATACTCCATGCTCGCATAGCCGCGCGATCGCGATTTCATCTGATCGAAAAAGTCAGTCACCACTTCCGCCAAAGGCAACTCGTAAACCAGCGTAGTTCGGCCTTGACTCAGATACTTCATATCCATAAAAATGCCCCGCCGACTTTGAGACAGTTCCATCAGCGCGCCCACATAAGTTTCTGGCGACAGCATTTCTACCCGCACATAAGGTTCCTCAATTTTCTCGCGATACTGAGGCTCTGGCAAGTGGCTGGGATTGTCGATTGTTAACACTTCCCCTTTAATTGTTGTGATTTGATAAACCACAGAAGGAGCCGTAACAATCAAATCCAAATTGTATTCTCTCTCCAGTCTTTCTTGCACAATTTCCATGTGCAGCAAACCCAAGAAACCGCAGCGGAAACCAAATCCCATCGCACTCGAAGTTTCCGGTTCGTAAGAAAGCGCCGCATCGTTGAGTTCGAGTTTTTCTAAAGCTTCCCGCAAATCGGGAAATTGGTCAGCATCGATCGGGAACAAGCCGCAAAAAACCATCGGCTTTGCCTCTGTATAACCCGGCCAAGGCTCCGGTGCAGGCTTTTTGACCAAAGTAATCGTATCGCCGACGCGAGCATCAGCTACTGCTTTAATTGCCGCGCCCAGATAACCCACTTCCCCGGCGTGCAGTTCGTCTACTTGAACTTGAGTCGGTGAAAGGATGCCCAATTCATCGATGACATATTCCTTACCCGAAACCATCAACAAAACTCGATCGCCCTTTTTGACACTTCCGTCCATCACCCGGAAATACACAATTACCCCGCGATAAGGGTCGTAATAACTATCAAAAATTAGCGCCCGCAGCGGTTTGTCAACAGTATCCTGCGGCGGCGGCACCAATTCGACGATCGACTCCAAAATCTCATCTATACCAATTCCTTCCTTAGCCGAAGCCTCAATCGCCCCGCTACAGTCCAGACCGATAATTTCTTCAATTTCCCCTTTTACCCGTTCCGGTTCTGCCCCCGGCAGGTCAATTTTATTTAAAACTGGAATAATTTCCAAATTATTTCCCAAGGCAAGGTAGACATTTGCCAAGGTTTGTGCTTCTACGCCTTGAGATGCGTCTACCACCAGCAGCGCCCCTTCGCAAGCAGCGAGCGATCGCGACACCTCGTAAGAAAAATCCACGTGTCCGGGAGTGTCGATCAGGTTGAGCACGTACTCCTGACCGTCCTTGGCAGTGTAATTCATCCGAGCCGCTTGCAGCTTGATCGTAATGCCGCGTTCGCGTTCGAGCTCCATATTGTCTAAAAACTGCTCCTTCATCTCCCGTGCTTGCACAGTCCCAGTCGCCTGCAACAGGCGATCGGCCAAGGTGGATTTTCCGTGGTCGATGTGAGCAATAATCGAAAAATTACGAATGCGAGATACAGGGACGTTAGTCATGTTTTTTATCGAAGAGCTAATCGGCAAAGGATACTTTTTGTTGTATGATCACACAAGCAAGAGTAGAGTGCTTACTTCAACCTCTTACTGGGGATTGAGATGAAACCACAACTGAGGCAAACCTCAAGAGTATCAGTTATTAGCCTTTCAAGTGTCCAAACGAGCCCGGACACCCAAAAGGAAAAAACTTTTCTCTCTCTCATTGTACAGAAAGCGGTTAAGCGGTTGAGGAAAGGTTGGGTGCAAATCAGGGACTTCCAATATCTAGTCCAGTCGGTTGTCATCAAAAGAATTGAAACTTAAGAATTAAAACTAGGATTTTTAAACTATGAGCGAATCAAGAATACCTTCCCACAGTTCGTCAGAAAAAGTCGAACTGTCTATCCATATCGATTCTGAACTGCTAGACCAAATTAAGCACTTGACGAATGACCCCAGCAAAGTCATTGAAACAGCAATCAAGCAGTGGCTCAGAGGCGAGCGCCGCGAAGACGAACTGGCTCTGGGTTTGCGTCGCAACCCCCCAGTCCCGCCACGCGGTGAGTGGAACGACTGAGGCGATCTCGCCCCAGGCGGCGCGCGCAAATCTGCGGGCTGTGAAATTTAGATCGCGGGGGCGATCTCCTGCAGATTTCGTGGCTAAAGCTACAGGTGGTGGGCGAGTGAACTCGGCTAAATCACAACCTCGGAACTATTTCAGGTGAGGGAAAAAATGCGTGAGCCATTCCCTGACTAGAGTTGTTCGCAGCCTCATATTTTGGCGTAATTTTCACACTAGATAGTTAATCGGTGCAGATTCCTAATTTCTCAATCTTAAATTTTAT
Organism: Microcoleus sp. B3-A4; assembly: GCF_036705385.1. Taxonomy (NCBI): domain Bacteria; kingdom Bacillati; phylum Cyanobacteriota; class Cyanophyceae; order Oscillatoriales; family Microcoleaceae; genus Microcoleus; species Microcoleus sp. B3-A4. Next base: position 3,813 of record NZ_JAUBUI010000020.1, read on the forward strand.
CTTTAAATTACCCAAAACGGCTGAGAACGAATAGTTTTGAGTTGTGAGTTGAGTTCAGAATTAAAGAATTAATATTTGATGAGTTGATTAATCACTCAAAAGTCAACAGTAGAAGCCTAATTTTTTTGCCAGTTGTGAGTTTTGAGCTATTAATGTTTTAATTAAAAAGCCAACAACTTTTTAATTAATAACTCACAAATTAACAGTAGAAGTCCCAAAAAATGGGAAGTTTTGAGTTCATTATTAAAAACTCAATACTCCGAAATCCGAACTACTTTCATCCCCTACTCTGATGGACTCTAACACAGATTTCCGGCGATCGAGCCTCGCCTCTACAGTTTTTTTTCAAGAGTTAGGGGCAGAATTAGTATTTACCCAAGACGCCTCTGGTCGATATCTATCTTTTTACTGGCAAAAAGCCGAGCAGTACAACCTTACAGCAGAACAAATTGTCGATCGCCCTCTCAGCGAAACCCTGCAACCCCTCGCCCCTGCGCCTTATCTCGATATCCTGCGGCGGGTACTCGAAACCCTCGTACCCCAAAGGTTCAGCTATCCATTTTGCCACGCCGGACAATATTTTCTCTTCGATTTGACACTCACTCCGGTGATCGACTCAAACGGCAAAGCTGCAAAAGTCTTAGTTATGGGAAGGCTGCTGTCTGACAAACCCACAGACAAACGGCCCGACTCCCCAGAATTCATGCTCTATCGAGCTTTGCCGTCCCCTTGGGACGCCCGCCAACTAATGTCGCTTCCAGCGAGCCGTATCCCCGCTCGATCGCTCCCTCCCTACTCGGAAATCGACCGTAAAGTCATCTCCCAAATCGCTCAAAACCTGCACAAAACCCTCGATTTAGACACAATTTGGCAGCAAACTGTTAACAGCTTGGGTCAAGTTTTGAACGCGAGTCGCTGCATCATCTGTTCCTACAAAAAAGACAGCGAAAATCTCGAAACCTCCCCATTCCTTGCCTCGGAAAATCAGCAAAAATCGACCGCAGCAGCCGAATTACAACAGTCAATAGCTAGCGACCTCTCGCCCCCGCTTTCTGCAGCTCAAATCGAAAATCTCCAATCGAAAACTTTTAAAGTAGTAGCTGAGTACCGCCAAGAAGCTTACTCTTCTATGCTGGGATTAGAACTGCGCGCAGCCGAACAGCCAGGGTGGATTCAAACTTTAGCCACCTTAAAACCAGTAGCAGTCGATTACGCCTCCCCCGCCGCCGATCCCTTCCACCGCCATTCCGTACTCGTAGCAGCTACCTCCTATGAAGACCAACCCAATGCACTGATATGTTTGCACCGCTGCGGCAGTTCCCCGAAATGGAGTCATGTCGAACTCGAATTCGCCCGCGAGTTAGTCGCTCAAGTCGGCAGTGCGATCGCCCACGCTACACTTTACCAAGAATTAGAACAGGCCCGCGCCGAAGCCGTGGCTCTTTCCCAACTTAAAAGTCAATTTCTTGCTAATACTTCTCACGAACTCCGCACCCCCCTCAACGGCATCCTTGGCTTCCTAAAACTGCTTATGGACGGCATGGCAGATGACCCCGAAGAAGCGCACCAATTTATCGAAGAAGCTTACCGATCAGCAGTACATTTGTTCAATGTGATTAACGATATTTTGGATGTCGCTAAAATCGAAGCTGGCAAAATGGAGTTAGACCTCGCTCCCGTCAAACTCGGTGAACTGTTGCAACAAGTTGAGAATTTTACACGGGTTCAAGTCGAGCAAAAGCGATTGCAATTTCAAATCCAAAAACCCCCTGTGGAGGACGAGATTATTGTGTACGGCAACTACCAACGCCTGCTTCAGGTAATCTTGAACCTCACGGGCAATGCGATTAAATTTACCGGGGAAGGGGGAATTCGCATCAGTGCCGAGGTTATTAAGAAAAAGGTGACAGTTCACAACCAGCAGTTCCCCGGAATGGTGAAAATCAGAGTTGCTGATACTGGCATTGGCGTTTCTCTCGACAAGCAGGATAAATTATTTGAGTCGTTTTTTCAGGTGGACGGCGCTCGTACCAGGCAATACGGCGGCACAGGTTTGGGATTGGCTATTTCTCAAAAACTGGTAGAAGCAATGGGGGGTACAGTAAATTTTTACAGTATGGGGGAAGGGCTGGGAGCGACTGTTACTTTTACGGTGCCGCTTTATCAAGAACCACTATTTAAAAATTAATCATCGGCCGTCAATCATCGGTAATCGATTATCTGGACGTTGAAGGAATCAGCAAGAAGCAAGAAGCAAGAGACAATCAGGAATCAGGAAAAAAACAGCTATAGCGGTTCTAAACTTTCGTGAGGTACTCGCCAGCTTTCTTACCAATTACCAAACTGTACGTTACTTATAAAAATCGCTATATTCGTGTATCTGTGAGTTCCGTTTCGTGAATAAAGGTCATCGATAATTGATAATTATCTTACAACACAGTTCGATCGTCCCTGTATCAATTTTAACTTTTGTCCATCGCCAATCTCCCTCCTTGGGTGCTTGCAACTGAGATCGATCGCCCCCGCCACTTCCGACCCCACCCAGAATTCGCATCAATGGAATCCGGGGGGTACGGATAACAAAGCTCATCTTTATTTGTGCGCCGGGATCTCACAGATCCGAGTAAACCCGCGCACACCGCCAGCTTTACAAAAACTTAATGCCAGCTTATACGACTGATTCAGCTTCCCAACCCCCTACTGTAAAGGATTATTAAGCATACTGGACGCTCTCAGTTCTCTGGGAAAACCATAAAGATCTTGTAAAGACACCGAAACTACTTAGTAATGTTTAACGGCGTGTGGGAAGATTTAAGTAGAATTACGTAATCCCTAAGTCGGCCAGCGGCAGGCTGGCAAATTCAGTAAATTCCTGCTCTGTTGGCAGAATGGTAAACTTTTGCCAGTCTATTAGAAAAAGGGTTGCTATGAATCAGCAAATATCACCTCAATCGCAAAAACTTTTACTCCAAATTGGCAGAAAGATTCGTCGAACCTTGGATCTCGATAGCATCTGGCAGCAAACAGTTAACAGTCTGGGAGAAACACTAGGCGTCAGCCGCTGCATCATTTGTCCCTATGAAAGTTCTAGCCTGCAAGTCAAAGTAGCTGCTGAATACTGCCAAAAACCATTTTTACCCATGCTGGGAATGGAAATTTCCCTCACAGCAGCACCTCATTTCATTCAAGCTATAGCCACCCTCGAACCGGTGGTAGTAGAGTCCTTTGCAGCCAATGACCCTTTTGGGCCGCAGTCGCTGCTAGTGGTGGCTACGGCTTATCAACAGCAAGCTAACGGCATAATTAGCTTGCATCAGTCCAAGGGCCGATCGTCGCGGAAGGGTAAGAGCGATCGACCTTGGACTCAATCGCAGATCGAATTCGCACAAGAACTTGCCGAGCAAGTAGGAAGTGCGATCGCCCTCGCCACCCTCTATCAAGAGCGCAGCAAGCGAGTACAAGGACTATCCCAGCTCAAAAAGCAATTTTTGTTGAAGGCGTCCCACGAGCTCCGCACTCCCCTAAATCACATCATCGGTTATCTACAACTAACCATAGACGATCAAGCTGACGATCCGGTAGAGGAGAGAGATTTTATCCAAGAAGCTCACCGTTCGGCTATCCACCTTTCTAAGGTAATTTCCAATATCTTAGATTACATTGAGTTAAGTGAAGCTTGCCAAACTCACGCAGAGTTAGCCAATTTCAGGAGTCAGGATAAACCTGGGCATCAGTAAACCTTCTAGTGGCGTATTTAGCAAGTCTAATATTTACCGCGCCCACAAGTTTTACCCTGGAAAAAGCTGACACTTTATCGATAGATTCCCTCACTAAATTCGGTAGCTGGTTCATCAATTATTTTTAGGGAATTATAGTTTTACACAGTACACAATAGCAACTACTGCACGTAGTAGCCCGGTGTATTTATCATATTATGTCTGCTCGAACGACTCCCATCAAATAGGTTATTTGATCGGAAAGGATATTGCAAGCATAAGATTGCACTTTCGCCCTTTTAATGATTTTAACTTGTGCTTGATAGAATTACCCACTGCCCTTTTTTTTCGGAGTTTTTGGAGGGCTGACATAGCGCGCCCAAAAAGGTTCCTCCATATCTTTCATCGCTGCTAGTTTTTGGCGCTCTTCCTCTATGCGCTTGCGTTCTGAAAGATCGGAAAATATGTTGATACTGCCGACAGTCTGGCCGCCCGCATCTCGCACCCGTGCGGCCCAAAGCCAAACATCGATCGAACTACCGTCTTTTTTCAACAAAGATATTTCCAAACCGTTTTGCGGTTTGCCATTAGACGCAGACTTTAGCAGCGCGTAAAAATCTTGCTTTTGGCCTTCAGGAATATTCGGTAAAGGTTTCCCTAAAACCTCAGCCGCAGTCCAGCCAAAAAGTTGTTCGGCGGCGCGGTTCCAAACAACGGTATTGCCGTCATTGCTGGTACAGTTAATCGCCAGCGGCGCCGATGCTATCTGGGCTTGCAAAACTTGGTTAACGAGTTGCAGTTTCAATTCTACTTGCTTGCGATCGGTAATTTCCTGACAAGCGCCCCACAAACGGACAACCCGTTCAGCAGTTTTGTCCCACACCACTTGCCAGTAGTCCCGCACCCAGCGCACCTCGCCTTTTTGATTAATAATGCGATACTCATTAGCTCCAGTGCGGCTGAAAGTACAGCCTTCTAATTGTTTAATTAACATTTCCCTGTCGTCGGGATGAACGACTTCGGAGTTCCACCAACCAAACGACTCTAATTCTTCAGGAACGATCCCCGTGCAGCGCTCAAAAGCTTCTGTCGCCCACTCGCAGGCGAACTTGCCGTCGGGCAGTCCTTTAAAAGAATAGGCAAAATCCGAAGTAATTTGCGACATAACTCTGTAGTGGATCTCCGACTCTCGGACGGCAATTTCCGCTTGCTTTCGTTCCCCTATTTCCCGCGAATTAATTATAATTCCCTGCACGCTAGAATCGTAAAGCAAACTGTTACCTATCGACTCCATGTAGATCCAAGAACCGTCAGCGTGGCGTTTCCGATATTCGATTGCCCCCCCAATTCCTGGAGATTCTAACAACTTACCAAAATACGTCTGCCAAGCCAGCAAATCGTCTGGATGGATTAACTCGCCGTGAAATTTGCCAATTCTTTCTTCTGGGTTGTAACCCAAAAGCCGCTGTAGAGCTCCGCTGTGGTATCGAACTCGCCCATCCGAGCCAACAATGCTAATTAGATCGGGAGAATTACGCAGCATAGCTTGCAGTTTTGCTTCACTTTTAGTTAATGCTTGAGTGTCCCTGCGATGCTGGCTGATTTGTTTTTCCAACTGCTCTCGTAGCTGTCTGATTTGCCCTACTTGCTGGGCCACAGTGCGTTCCAAGAGGCGATTATTTTTTTCACTTTCAACCAGCTTGGCCGCGTTATTTGTTGCGCTTTCAAACAAGCGACTGCCTGCCATTTCCTGTAGAGAATTTGATAAATCTTCCAAAATTTTTGTGAAAACTGCCTGTTGCGGCTGTGGCAATTCCCTAGCTTGTTCCTGCAATGTTTCTAAGTGTTTGTAGACAGTTTCTAGCATTTTATTAAGGGGGGAATCTAATAGTTGCCTGCGGGTGCAACCCCTAAAAAGCGGACACAAGTTTTTTCAACATAACCCATAACTAAGACTGGTGTCTGGCGATCGACCCATCGCGCTCTCAATAACCAGGCATTTTGGGACTTTATCTTCAAATCATAGCAACCGATAGAGAAAGTAAATTCTTGTTGCGCCCTAATTGCCAGCCCAGCAGCACCCCCAACAAGTGCTCGCCAGGAGTGCGGGTAACTCCCCTACCCAGTGAATGTGGGGCTTCTCGCGGTTAAGCTAAACTAGATGGGTGTCAAGAGAAAGAGGGATTTATGACAGAGCAAGCCAACGCTCGCGATTTGTTTCGCGCTGCTTACGAACACCGCTATACCTGGGATGCCAATTTTCCCGGTTACAGTGCCGATATTGAACTCAAACAGGGCGACGAAGTATATACGGGTCATGTTTCCATCAAACCCGACATGAGCGTGGAAGTCAGCGGCATTGAAGATGAGGAAGTGCAGCAAAGCGTCTACACCCAAATGCGCGATATTGTCACCCACCGCAAACGCTCGACATTTGAAAAATCTCACGGCAAAAATACCTTTACCCTAGGCGAGAAGGACAGCACTGACGCTGTGGACATCTTGGTGCAAGGCGACTCAATGGGATCGAATTATAAAATCCGAGGTCTCTCAATTTGTCAAGTCAGCCGGGTGATGGGCCGCATGGCTTTCGTAATTGACACGCACAAAAGCTTAGAGACACCCGAAGGTTCTTTGGCCACCCACTACGATGCCGTTTTCCGCAACCCCCAAACAGACGAAATCATCAGAGAACTCGAATTTGAAGATACCTTTGAGAAGATAGGCGACTATTATGTCATGACAAAGCAAGTAGTTCGAGCAAAAGAAAAAGGTCAACTGACAACAACCGAGTTCAACTACTCCAACGTCAAACTGCTAGAACCAGCAGTAGTGTAGCGCGATCGAAAACCCAATTTCTTAAATAAAACGGGTTTTTTTGGATAACGTATCAGAATCAACTTGATTTGGCAGCAAGTAACGCTACGATCGAACGAGAGAGCGAACTCTGATCGAGCATCAGCGTGACAGAAACCGGGTTTCCTGCAGCCAGCTCATCTGAGTACGCAAGTCTTTTTTCAAGAAACCCGGTTTCTTAAATCTCGCGCGGTTGAGAATGCTGTCCTTGAGTCAAATCGAACTTTCATCAACTGCAAGAAATCATCACAGAGGCGAAATATGACACTAGCACTAACCAGAGATAACGTCGAAACAGTTCTCGATGAAATGCGCCCCTACCTGATATCCGACGGTGGCAACGTCGAACTCGTAGAAATTGACGGCCCAGTGGTACACCTGAGACTGCAAGGAGCTTGTGGCTCTTGCCCGAGTTCCACAATGACTCTGAGAATGGGCATTGAACGTCGCCTGCGCGAGGCTATCCCAGAAATTGCCGAAGTCGAACAGGTAATGTAATTAGTCAGTTGGCAGTTGGCAGTTGGCAGTTGACTGTTACCAGTTGACGTTTGACAGTTGACAGTTGACTGTTACCTATTACCAGTTGACTGTTGACTGTTACCAATTACCAAATTTAATTACCAATTACCAAATTTAATTACCAATTACCAAATTTAATTACCAATTACCAATTACCAATTACCAATTACCAAATTCAATGTCTCACCCCCTTTATGTAGCCTTCATTTGGCACCAACACCAACCACTCTACAAATCCCGAGTATCAGGTAGCGCAGGAGCAGCCCAGTACCGACTGCCTTGGGTGCGCTTGCACGGAGTCAAAGACTACTTGGATTTAGTGCTAATGCTGGCAAAATATCCCAACCTGCATCAAACTGTAAACTTGGTTCCTTCCTTGATTTTACAGATAGAAGACTGCATCGCAGACAGAGCATTAGACCCTTACTTGGCGGTGACATTAAAGCCAACAGAAACTTTAAATATCGAAGAACAAGAGTTCATTTTAGAACACTTCTTTGACGCCAATTACCACACCCTGATTCAGCCACACCCCCGCTACGCTCAACTCTACACTCAGCGGCAAGAAAAAGGCATTCAGTGGTGTTTGGGAAACTGGAAATTGCAGGATTTTAGCGACTTGTTGGCCTGGCACAATTTAGCTTGGATTGACCCGCTGTTTTGGGACGACCCCGAGATTGCAGGGTGGCTGAAACAAGGACAAAATTTTAGTTTGGTAGACAGAAAAAACATCTACTCAAAACAAAAAGAAATCCTCGCGCGCATCATTCCCCAGCACCGTAAAATGCAAGCTGAGGGACAGTTGGAAGTCTCCACAACCCCCTACACCCACCCGATTTTACCGCTGCTTGCCGACACTAATGGCGGCCGCATAGCCATTCCAAACATGACCCTGCCACAACACAGGTTTCAGTGGGAAGAAGATATTCCCCGACACCTGAGAAAAGCCTGGGAAATGTATGAAGATCGGTTTGATTGCCAACCGCGCGGTTTGTGGCCGTCGGAACAAGCAGTCAGCCCGGAAATTTTGCCCTACATTGCCAAACAAGGCTTTAAATGGATAGTCTCGGACGAAGCAGTATTGGGGTGGACAATTAAACACTTTTTCAACCGCGACGCGACAGGGAATGTCTACGAACCAGAATTCTTATATCGCCCTTACCGTTTAGAAACTCCTGACGGCGATTTAGCTATAGTATTTAGAGACCACAGATTGTCCGATTTGATCGGGTTTACCTACGGTTCGATGGAACCGGAAAAAGCAGCATCAGATTTAGTGGGACACTTAGAAGCGATCGGCAGAACTCTCAAACACCGACAGTCCGACGGCCAAACCGCTTTAGAAAATCCCTGGTTAGTTACGATCGCCCTAGACGGCGAAAATTGCTGGGAATTCTATCCCCAAGACGGCAAACCGTTCTTAGAATCCCTCTATCAAACTCTCAGCGATAATCCAGATATAAAATTAGTCACAGTCTCAGAATTTCTCGACCAATTCCCAGCAACCGAAACAATTCCCGCAGCCCAACTGCACACCGGTTCCTGGGTGGACGGTTCCCTCACAACTTGGATCGGCGATCCCGCGAAAAATCGCGCTTGGGACATATTAGGGCCCGCCAGACAAATGCTGGCAAACCATCCAGAGGCCACAGAAGAAAGCAACCCAGAAGCTTGGGAAGCGCTTTATGCGGCCGAAGGTTCCGACTGGTTCTGGTGGTTTGGCGAAGGCCACACGTCGAACCAAGATGCCATGTTCGACCAGCTATTTCGCGAACACGTAGCGGGGATTTACGAAGCTCTCGGCGAGCCCGTACCCCCGGAAGTGCGGCGACAAGTAGAGGTGCACGAGGTTCAAGGCGACCACCTGCCGCTGAGCTTTATTCACCCGGTGATTGACGGTATCGGCAACGAACAGGATTGGGACAAAGCCGGCCGGATTGAAGTTGGGGGAGCAAGGGGTACGATGCACCGGAGTTCGGCAATTCAGCGGCTTTGGTACGGGGTTGACCACTTGAATTTTTACATTCGCGCCGACTTTAAGGCAGGGGTGCGGCCGGGAATTGATTGCCCTCCTGAGTTAAATTTGTTCTGGTTTTATCCCGATCGCACGATGAATAACAGTGTGATTCCGCTGTCGGGTTTGCCCGACGAAGCACCGCTAAACTACCGATTCCACCATCAGTTAGAGATTAATTTGCTGACGAAATCGATTGCGTTTCACGAAGCAGGAGAGGGCGATGAGTGGCAGCCGCGCCTCACCCGGGCCCAAGTGGGATTGGATAAATGTTTGGAGATAGCAGTGCCCTGGGCGGATTTGCAGATTATGCCCGACTGGCAGGTGAGGCTGATTGCAGTTTTATCGGAAGGGGAGCGTTACTCTACCTGTATGCCGGAAGATGCTTTGATTGCGATCGGAATGCCGTAAAAAGTCATTAGTCATCAGTCATTAGTCATTAGGCTGTAGGGGCGGGTTTAACAAACAAAATAGAACAGCAAACCCAAATACCTATAAACCCGCCCCCCTAACTGAATTAGTCAACAGTCATCAGTCATTTTGTGAACGAACAAACAATTAAATAATTATCAACTTTTATTGCATATGGGCTTCTACTCTGGCTGCCTAATGCCTTTATCCTTTCGATATCGTCCGGTCGATATAGGGCTATAAAATTTGTTTGTAGTGACGACTTCAGTCCTCATAAACAAGAGAACTGAAGTCCTCACTACAAACCGTATAATGGTTGATTTACCGTACATCATATCATTAGTCATGGGGAAATTAACACACTAATGAGCCGCATTTTACTCTTGGTCGATCGCCACCAACAACTTAATTTGCCACTCGCCCACCTCAACACCGAGCATGAGGTGAGCGCACTCGATCGCGGTTTAGATCCAAACTCCGACTTTCCCTTTCCCCAAATCGCTTTTGACTTGTGCATTCTCGACGAGGCAAATTTATATCGCATCGGGCCGCTGGTAGAATCATTAAAAGCTGCCGCCGAGCCGATATTTTTACCGTTCTTGCTTGTTAGTAAATCCCAAACGCCTGCTCTTTTTGAGCAGCCCTTTTCGCAGCAGGCAAAACAACTCGAACGCACAATAGACGATTTGATAGTAAGTCCCGTCGAACCCGCCCAACTGCACTTGCGGGTAGAAAATTTGTTGGCCCGCAGGCGGCTGTCGCTAGAACTCCACAGACTTCAGGAAGTAATTAAAGAAAGAACTTTTACAGAAAGTTTGTTAAAGGACTCGCTGCAAACGGCAAACGAAAACCTGCAACGGGAAATCGCCAAGCGGGCCGAGGTAGAAACTGCACTGCGAGAAAATTCCTATCTCGACTCGCTGATCAATGCCATGCCAGATATTGTCTGCTTCAAAGATGGCGAGGGCAGGTGGCAGGAGGCAAATCAAGCCCTATTGGAAGTGTTCGAGCTAGAAAAGATAGACTACCGCGGCCTCAAGGATTCTCAGCTAGGAGAACTCAGCAGTTTTTACCGCGAACCCCTACAGGCCTGCGAGGTGAGCGATAGAGAAGCGTGGGAAAAAGGTGAGCTTTCTAGGGGAGAAGAAGTGATTCCCCGATCGGACGGTACTGTGAAAATCTACGATGTGATTAAAGTACCTGTATTTCACCCCGACGGCAGACGCAAAAGTATAGTGATTTTGGGTCGCGACATTACCGAACACAAGCAAACTAGAGACGAACTCGTGCGCTTGACATCGATTGTAGAGTCTTCCGACGACGGCATCGTAGGCAAAACCCTCGCCGGGACAATTCAGAGCTGGAACGCAGGAGCAGAGAAGATTTACGGCTACTGTGCCTCGGAAATCAAGGGGCAGTCGATCGAGATTTTAGCCATACCCGAACGCCCCAAGGAAATGCCTCAAATATTGGAAAATATTAGGGCGGGAGCCAGCATCGACCATTACGAAACCGTGCACTTGCGGAAAGACGGTCAACAGATAGATGTGTCCCTGACGATTTCTCCGATTAAAGACGCCACTGGAGCGGTAACAGGGGTTTCGACAATCTCTCGCGACATCAGCGACAGCAAGCGAGTCGAAAAAGCCTTTGAACAACTCCGCCACCAAACAGAAATGATTTTGTTCTCCGCAGGAGAAGGAATTTGTGGGTTGAACAAAGAGGGAAAAGTAACTTTTGTCAATCCTGCGGCGGTGAGAATGGCTGGGTGTGAATCGAAGCAATTGATCGATCGACCACTCTATGAAAGCTTACACCGTTCACAGGAAGAATGCTCAAGGGCGATCGAGCAACTGTCACCTGCAACAGATATCAATTCAGGCTCTGAACTTGTCCCAAACTGCGCCGCACAGCAGGCGGGCAAACTGCTGCGAAACCGGGTAAGTTCTCAAATTTTAGCCACCTTGGAAGACGGAGAGGCGCGGCGCGTCACCGATGAGGTTTTTTGGCGGCGAGACGGGAGCAGTTTTCCGGTTGAGTACGTTGTCGCTCCGATGCGAGAAGAAGGCGAAATTATTGGAGCTGTAGTGACTTTTAAAGATATCACGGAGCGGCTTGCCGTCGAGCGCATGAAAGATGAATTCATCTCTGTTGTCAGCCACGAACTGCGGACGCCCATGACTTCGATTCACGGCGCTCTCGGCCTCCTCAACAGCGGCCTGCTTGACGCTTACCCCCAGAAAGCCAAGCGGATGCTGGAGATTGCTGTCACTAACACTGACCGGTTGGTGCGCTTGGTCAACGACATCCTAGATTTAGAGCGGATGGAGTCAAGTTACAGCACTGCCGTCAAACAAACTTGCAATGTGGCTGACCTGATGTTGCAGGCGGCTGACGAGATGCAGGGAATGGCTCAGCAGGCGGGAGTTACTCTGTCGGTGAAGCCTGTGGGGGCGCAATTGCAAGCTGTTCCCGATCGGCTAATTCAAGCCTTGACAAATTTACTCAGTAATGCTATAAAATTTTCTCCTTCTGGCGCGACGGTTTGGCTGAGCGGGGAGTTGACCCACAATCTGGATTTGGCAGAAAAAGCAGCGCACAAGTCGGTGTCGTCTCCGTCTTTGTTGTCTCCTGACTCTGCCACCGCGCCTCCGCACTTGCTAGTTCCGAGCTCGTGGTACATCGTGATTGCTGTGAAAGACCAAGGGCGGGGTATTCCGCCAGACAAACTGGAGATGGTCTTTGAACGCTTTCAACAGGTTGATGCTTCTGATTCTCGCCAGAAGGGAGGTACTGGTTTGGGGCTGGCTATTTGTCGCAGTATCGTGCAGCAGCACGGGGGGCGGATGTGGGTGGAGAGCGTTTTGGGGGAGGGCAGCACTTTTTTCTTAAGTCTGCCACTTCTCAGGGAGGGGCTTGCAACTGAAAGTTAATTTCTACCCAGGTGTACCCAAAGTTACTGATTTTGTGCAGATTGTTTGTCGATGACTCGATCAAACAATCTCAGCCTCTTCTGCTGTTTGGGCACAGCAGGCAAAAAGCGGGATTTGAGGTCGAAAAGCGGCTTTTTTTGGGTGGGATATTTTACAGCAACCGCGCCAGACGGTTAGGACGTTCTTAGTTGAAACCCTGCCTGTCGATGGCAACTTAGGTCTTCCTTTTTCCTTCTTTCTTCAACATCTGCTATACAGTTTTGAAAATTTACTGTAAAGTCCGATCAGGTAAGAAAATTCGCTTTACAAAATATTCACATTTCGCCTCTAATCTGTGATCAGTTCTCATTCCTAAAAAAATGTTAATTTTGACTGCCAAGCGCATCTTGGTTATTGACGATGCGGAAGATATTCGGGAAGTAGCTCAAGTCAGTCTTGAGGTGGTGGGGGGCTGGGAAGTCCTGACAGCAAGTTCGGGCCGCGAGGGCGTTGCTAAGGCTCTTGCCGAACAGCCTGATGCTATTCTATTGGACGTGATGATGCCCGATCAAGACGGGCCTACTACTTTTCTACAGTTACAAGCTAATAAGGCGACGCAGCACATTCCGGTAATTTTATTGACAGCTAAGGCTCTGGCTGGGGACAGGCGGATGTTCGCGGATTTGGGGGTGGTGAGCGTGATTGCTAAGCCTTTTGAACCGATGTTTTTGGCGGCTCAGGTCGCTGAGGCTTTGGGCTGGGAGCAAGAATAGATCGATCGCCCGCCTTGAATTGTGCAGCTTTTTAAGCAGTAGTTTTGCAGGCAAAGAGAGCTAAAAAAACTTGGTTTCTTTGGTATGGTTCCTTAGATCCAATCGGGGCCATCGGACAGGATATATGTAGCGACTTAGGCGCCGTACCTTTCGTCCTGTCAGCTTAAGACTAAAAACCGCAGTCCCGCAGAGGCGTTTCAACCCTGCCGATCTTTGAGGTGAAATTGACACAAATAGGTGATGCCTAAGTCCCTATTTCTAGGGCGTTCATTTAACCGGATTCGGCCTCAGCCATAAGCTCAGTATTCTTACTGATTTATCGGGAAAATATAAGCTGGCAGGGTTATTTTACTTTTTGTAACAACTGGCTCGTCTTCATAAGTTCTTCAGGTTTTAGTTTTAAGTTAAAACAGAAGGTCAGGGATCGCTCCTGACTGTTGGCAGACACATTGGGAGAAGACGACTATGCCCTCAGCTTACATTTTGCTACTAATAGTTTCTCTGACAGCAGTCTGGATTTACTGGCAAACCTCTCAAGATATTTTTGTTCTTGTAGCTTGGGCCGGGCTGGGTTGTTTTATTTGGGGTTTCTCTTGGGCTCCTTGGAGCGTTCAGCTTCTGATTGTGGTGTTGCTGTTGGGTCTCCAAAAGTTCTACTTGCGAAACGCTCAAAGTTGTGAGTGAAAGAGATTTTTTATTTTGGTGTCTGAAGTTGAGATGCACCGGCACTCGTCAATCTTTGTAATGATTCGGTTATCGCTGCATTATCTGAAAGAAGGTTTAAAATATCATGAATAGTTGCCCTTGTTGCTCCTCTAAATTGCTCCGCCACGCTCGCCACAATCGCGTTTATTGGTTCTGCTCGCACTGCTGGCAGGAAATGCCGGATCTGTCGGAGATGATTTTAGGTAACAGTGCGGGAACTCACAAAGGAGACGGTTTGGTGAAACATCAGGCTTTGACTCCTAAACTGAAGATTTTAAATTCGGTAGGAATTGCTTAGTTGGCTGGAGTTAGTCTCGCGATAAATATTGAGACGGAAAAGATTTTTGATTGTGTCATTTGTTGGATTTTTTAATAAAAATACAAAAGCCCCTGCCGTGTGAAGCGAAGGGGACTTATTAGCGGGGGGGCTTTTGTACTTGTGATGGGGTCGATCGCCCGACTGAATTTCAGCTATTGTATGCAGTTAAGCTGATTACATTAAACCGATTTGAGAGAGAATGCCTTGACCGGTGAGGAATTCGGTAGCTAGACCGATAACGAAGCCCAACATTGCCAAACGGCCGTTCCAGGTTTCAGCGAACTCAGTAAAGCCCAACTTTGCGTCTTTGTTTTCCATGACCAGAAACCTCGTTTAATTTCAACCTTCGGTAACTAAACTTAACACAGCATTACCAAGTTTGCAACATATTTTTACATTTACTGTTCAAATGCCGGAGATAAGCGGGATGGGCCTGCAGCCAGAGGTGCTCGCGGGGAGGGGGAGATTGACATCGAGCTTGGCTGTCTGCTAGGCTTGAGCGACATAATTGGGTCATCAAAATTCCAGTGCCGAGCGTGGGCTGCTGTCTCACCTATCGTATATGTATCTTTTTTTATACATATGCTTCAATATGTGATTAGTAAATAACATTGCTAAGTATTTATCTAAATATCTATTGCAGTTGTTTATTAATCTCATATAGATGTATACATATAAGAATCTTTACATATACGGTAGATGAGACATCAGCTCACACCGAGCGTCACCTAAAAAGTGTTTGCTTAGTGTGAGTTGTTCTCATTTATGAATTTCCAGATAGAAAATTATCCACATAAGATAAGTAAATTAGAAGTAGCATTAATCCCTACTTTTAAATCTTATTTATTTGGGAATATTCATCTCTTGCCAATCCTTAAGCAACACTCCTTATGTGCTGGATCACTGATGTTTCAACGCAGTTGTAAACAACAAGCACAAGGAAACCGAAATGAATCTAAAGCAGAAGCATAACAAGAAGCAAAAGCTTATCGATGATTATGGTCATAACTGTTGGTGGTGCGGTAAATGTCTTCCAGAAAATCAACTGACTATCGAACACTTGCGGCCCAGAAGCCGGGGTGGATCTGACAGTCTAGAAAATCTACGACTTGCTTGTCTTTCATGCAACCAGTCTCGCGGAAACAGTCTCTACCCTCCAAACTGGGTAAGGGGTAATTGTCTATAGGTAACATCTCAATTCACAAACCCGGTTTTTCAAATCAACCGGGTTTGACCCGGAAATAAAAAACCATAATCTACCCTAAGCGATCGAGAGAAGGAAATAACAAAGATGGCTATGAACAATAACGAACGAGTTGGCAATGCTTTAAACTTTCTCTGTCAGAGATTGTACCCTTATGTGGAACAACAAATGCAAGCATTTTACGGAGAGCGCTGGCTGGCAAAGGCTCAAGATTGCTTGGTCAACAATAAAATACCCAAAAGAAAAATAATAGATAATATTCTCCGTGAAGATGTTTTGACCCTGTTATCAGTCATGTCAAAGCAGTGGGATAATGTCTTCAAAAGGCATCTAACTCCTTTTGAAAATGCTCTAGTGATTGAACTTATAGAAGTCCGCAATAATTGGGCGCACAATTCCTCATTTTCCAGTGAAGACACCTATCGCGCTCTCGGCAGTATTGCAAAACTACTTAAAGCTATATCTGCCTCTGAGGCAGATATTAAAGAAGTAGAAAAGCAAAAACAAGATGTCATGCGACTTCTTGTTGCTCAAGAGCAAACTCGTCACGAAACTAAAAGTTCTTCTGCTGAAGAATCTCGCTGTAGAGCAAGTTTAGCAGAATTACTACAAACACTAAATTTTCAGGATGCTTCTCTGTTAAATCAGGCACTTACTCACCGATCATTTCTTTTTGAAAATCCGAAAGAAGCAAGTGAAGACAACGAGCTACTAGAGTTTCTCGGTGATGCCTTGTTAACTTTCCTGAGCGCTGAGTATCTCTATCGTGATTATTCAAATAAAAGTGAGGGTGAACTGACTCGCATACGTTCTGCGTTAGTAGATAAGGCACAGTTAGCGAAGTTTGCGAGCGAGTTCGACATTGGCAAATGGATGCGGTTAAGCAACGGTGAAGTAACAAGTGGAGGAAGAACGAAGAACACGCTGCTTAGTAACACTTTTGAAGCTGTTATCGGCGCGTACTTTCTCGATTCTGGCATTGAGGCTGTCCGGGATTTTGTAGAACCGCTATTTACGCCAGTAGTGGAAGAACTTATTTCTTCTGGGTCAGAACCGGACTCTAACATTCCTGGAGACCCGAAAAATCAGCTTCAGGAATGTGTACACCAGAAGATCGGGCCAATTACCCCTCAATACATCACAATCCAGGAGGCAGGGCCAGATCACGCTAAAGAATTTACTGTGGAAGTGCGTATAAATGGACAAGTATACGGTCAAGGTAGCGGTCGCAGTAAAAAAGAAGCTGAAAAACGTGCTGCTGAAGTCGCACTAAAAAAAGTCCGGCTAATATAGAGACGTTTTCGATGCTATTAATTTCCCAGCAAGTCAAGACATAAAAATGTACAAACTTCCAAAATTTAAAAATGAATCACTCCTCATTCGCGCGCTCACTCACCGTTCCTACGTTAACGAACACCCAGAAGCAGGCGAACACAACGAGCGACTCGAATTCCTCGGCGACGCCCTGCTAGGTTATCTAGTTGGCGAAGTCTTGTACAAGCGCTATGAAGATTTTAGCGAAGCTCAATTAACTCGGTTGCGCTCTGGATTAGTCGATCAGAATCAGCTAGCAAAGTTTGCTGAGCAACTAGGTATAGGCAAGTTAATGCGCCTGGGAAAAGGGGCAGAACAAGATAAAGGTCGCCAAAATCCCTCTTTGCTTTGCGATACTTTTGAAGCGATTATTGGTGCGTACTATCTCGACTCAACCATTACACCTGTCCGCGCCTTTGTTAAAAAGCTGTTTATTCCAGTTGCTGATAGTATGATTTACCCTCAGTCCGATGCTGGGCAAAAAAACCTTGTAGACTCTAAAAATCGATTTCAGGAGTGGGCTCTGGCAAAATTCGGTCAAAACCCCGAATATTCAATCATTGATGAGGAAGGCCCGGATCATGCCAAAGAGTTCACTGCTGAAGTGTATGTCAGCGGTAAAATGTACGGTGTTGGCAGGGGTCGTCGCAAACAAGATGCTGAGAAAAATGCGGCAGAAGATGCCCTAGCAAAGCTGAAAAAACCCGGACTGATCTAAACTTGAAAACATGGGTAAAAACTACTAGCTTTTTTGTGCGATACGGGCGTTGGCGAAGCCCTCGAAGACGATCGCCCGAATTGATTGCCAAAGCACACAATGGGCTATAATCAAGACTTGCGTAAGTGTTACCGCCGTCGATTGAGGGTTGCAATCACAGAAATTCGTTGACGAGTGCCCGATGGTCGATCGTAATTTTGGGAAATATCAGAGCAATTCATGTCTACTCACAACCCGACTACTCTAACTGTTGAAGAAGCACAGCAAATCCTCAAAGATTTCACTTGTCTGGATATGCAATCTGTAGCATCGCCCCTCGAAAAAAAAGCCCTCCGTCAAGCGATTTTGCTGGTAGCAAGTTTGTCGGATTATCAAATGTTGGGAGTGTGTGCTTCTTCGACGGATGAGGGATTTTTAGCTTTAGAAGCTTATTTAAAAGCTTTGGGATATCAAGCTGTTTTAGATCCCAATGCTGTCTCGGCCTTTGCTGGTTCGGTTTATATTAAGTTCAATACTTTGAAGGGTTCGTATTATGTTGACGGCTATCCCGGAACTTACCGGGGCGTTTTGGTGTCGTGCCAATCTTCCTCAGAAGGTGGAGTTAGCGGAACTTACGGTCATTTACCTCTCGATTTATTTGTTGATTAATTTGTCAGTAGTCAGTCGATCGATTAAATTGAATTAAACACCGACTGATGCACCTTACTAAGCTGTAAGCTGTGTCAGCCGATCGCCCTTCGATTCATTTGAATCAAACACCGACTGACGCACCTTACTAAAATTAACCCTTGCCAACGCTCAATTCCGGCTCTTGTTGCGGTGCGGTTTCTTCGGGTGGCAGTCCCAAAATATCGCTGTACAAGTTGATGTATTTCCGGGCCGAAATATCCCAGCTAAAATCTTCTCTCATGCCGCGCTGTTGCAGTTCTCTCCACTTATCTTTGTAGCGGAAACCTTCCCAAGTTCTGATCATGCAGGTGAACAAATCAAGGGGTTCGTAGCGATCGAAACAGTAACCTGTACCAGTATTGTCGATCGGGTTGTTGTGGGAAACGGTATCGACTAAACCGCCGGTGCGGCGAACCATTGGCACGCACCCGTAGCGGAGGGCGAGCATTTGGCTGATGCCGCAAGGCTCGAAACGGCTCGGCATCAGGAAGCTGTCGCAGCCTGCGTAAACGCGCCGGGAGAGGGCCTCGTTGTAAAGTAGTTGGGTGGACATCCGGCCGGGATAGCGGGCTGTCATTTGCCAGAGTTGGGTTTCGTAGTAGCGATCGCCCGTTCCGAGTACAATAAATTGAGCGTCGGTATAGGCCATGAACAGATCGAGCATTTGAATTATCAAATCTAATCCCTTCTGTTCTACCAGCCTTGTCACCATGCCGATCAAAAAAGCATTTTTATTCACTTCCAAACCGACTTCTTCTTGCAGCGCAATTTTATTAGCGGGGCGCTTTTCAATAGTATCAACACTAAATTGTTGATGGAGGTACTTGTCAGTGGCGGGGTTGTAAGATTCTGTATCAATTCCGTTCAAAATGCCCGATACTTTACCGCCGATGTAAGACAGCAAACCTTCCAAAGTTTCCCCATAAGCTGGGGTTTTGATTTGTTCGGCGTAAGTCGGCGAAACAGTATTTACTCGATCGGCAAACTGTACTGCGGCAGCCATTGTATTGTGACCTTGCATATACCAAGGACACCAAGTCATCTGCTCCAAACGCCAGCGCCACGGCCCTTGATAAGCTAAATTGTGAATAGTAAAAACCGTGCTGATATCCGGGTCTTGGCTCATCCAAACAGGTATCATCCCCGTATGCCAGTCATGACAGTGGATAATTTGGGGCTTCCAATGATTCCAGGCAAATTCAGCCGCAGCATTGGCAAAGAAAGTGAACCTCCAATCTTCATCTAAACCGCCGTAAACGCGGCGCGGCAAGAAAGATGGATGTTGTAATAAGTATAAAGGTACATCGGTTCCCGGCAAAACACTTTCAAAGACCGAGAAGCTTTGGAACATGGCAGACCCATCCCAAACAGGTTTTTTGGGAACGTCCATTTTGTCGGGGATGAAACCGTAGTAGGGCATGAAGATGCGGACATCGTGTCCCATGCGCCGCAAAAATTTAGGCAAAGCGCCGACGACATCGCCCATACCGCCAACTTTGGCGAGGGGTGCTGCTTCGGCGGATACAAATAAAATACGCATTATTTTTTTGTGTTCCTTGAAATTGTTAGTCTAGATTAAGTTTAAATGGCGAGCGACACAATATTAACGCGCCGTCCAAAAACAAGTATAAATCTAAGTTGCTGTAGCGATCGCAGTTTACTCAAGTATGCGATCGCCCTTTTTCCATCCGCGTCGCTGTGCGGTGAAAAAAAGAGCAATCGCCCGTACTCTCTTCCCGCGAGAATTTTCACGATCTAATCAAATTTATCTGTCACTTTCTGAGGGACGGTAAACATCAAAAATTGTATGCACTCTGCTCACCTTTACGCATTAGTAAAACTGCACGCAAAGCCATCAGTATGTAATTAAGGAAATAGCGATCGCCTTTTTCCTCCCCTCTGATAAAAAGAGCGATCCTCTTCGAGGGCTTCGCCAACGCCCGAATCACATATTACGGACAACGGGAGCATCTCAATGAAAGCAGCCAAGCTAGAAATTGCAGTTTTGAGGCAGGAGACAGGAGACAGGAGGCAGGAAGAAAGAAGAAGAAGGAAGGAGCCACAAGAAGTGTTTTTACAAATATGATATGCTCTCCCGATAACTCCCGACTAATTCTGAGAATTGTCCTCAAAAGTCTCCTCAAATCCCGCTAGAAAATCATCCAAAGCTTCAGAGGCGATCGCCAAATTAATATTATCAGCATCTTCCCATCCCCACGTATTCACCCCAACCACTTGACCTGCCATATTAATCAGCGGCCCGCCGGAATTGCCCGGATTAATCGCCGCATCAGTTTGCAACACCTTCACCTCAGCAACATCATCTTCGTCGTCGCCTTCTTCATATTCCTCGGGTTCGCGAATTGCACTCACAATACCTTGAGTTACAGTTGAAGCATACTGCCCCAAAGGATTGCCCACAGCAATTACTCTATCTCCCACTTTCACATCAAAAGACAACTCTAGGGGAGGATATTCTTGGGGAGAATCCACTTGTTCCCCTGTTTTCGGGTCGAAGGTAAAATCGCTAATTAAGAGTAATGCTAAATCTTCTTCAGCATTACCAGTAAACACCACCTCGGCCAATCTCAATTTTCCGTCGTGAGTTTCGACTAAAACCTGTTCGATTTCATCTTCTTCATAGAAGTAATCTTGATCGGCAATATCTTCTACAACGTGATAGTTCGTGACAATTATGTCCGGCGATACAAAGAACCCGCTTCCAGAAGAAATCTCTTCTTCTGTATCCCAATCCATGACGTAAATTGACACTACCGACGGCAAGACTTGCTCGACTACATCCGACAAATTTCCTGCTTGAGTTTTGAACTCTTTCACTTGCTTCTGCAAAGCTTGTTGGTCTGCCTGCATTTTGCTATACAGTTGCTGAACCTTTTTCAATTCCAGCTTTAATTGAATTTCTCTAGCGCTCATATTGGGCTTTTACCTGAAATAAATTGCTGATTAATTTTGGATGTTTGATTGTAGATTGTGGATGGGTAGGTTAAGAATTATACGACTTACGAAAAAAAACCGGTTTTTACTATAAATCTTGGGCTATACAGCGAGACTTACACCAGAAACCGGGTTGCTTAACACCCGTGCGGAGTGTCCTAAATTAGTCAGATATTTTTGAAATCTACCGCGCAAGTCTTACCTAAAATCCCATCAAAAATCTACAACCAGACTGCTACTCTACCTGTTTTGCCAAAGCAAACCGCCTGTTATTTTTATTTTACAAAAGGCGATATATCGCGTCTAAAAGCATTGACACAGAGATGCGGATCGGTTTTAGGAACCACGTTGAACTTGAACAAATATTTCCTCCAAAATTTCACTAGCTCCCTGTTGGCGCAGTCGGTGAGCGAGGTCAATTCCGATCATTTCAGCAGTCTCGGCGGCGCCGGAAACACTATCTTTGACGAATCGCTTGCCGTCGAGACTCGATACCATTCCGGTTAAGGTTAATTGACCGTTTTCTATTTTGGTATTGACGCCGATCGGCACTTGACAGCCACCTTCTAATTCCCGCAGAAATGCGCGTTCGGCATAACATCTTTGGGCAGTTTCCGAGTGTTCGAGAGCTTTAATCACGGCCATGATTTCTGTATCTCCAGCGCGGCATTCGATGCCCAAAGCACCTTGTCCGACGGCGTGAAGGGAGATTTCAGCAGGGATAATTTGGTGGATGCGATCGCCCATTCCCAATCTTTCGAGGCCGGCAACTGCTAAAATAATCGCGTCGTAACCGCCCTCATCTAATTTAGCGAGTCTAGTATTGAGATTGCCGCGAATATCTTTAAATTCAAAATGAGGGAAATGGTGCCGCAGTTGAGCTAGCCGCCGCAGGGAAGAAGTGCCGATTACTGCACCTTCTGGGAGGGTGTCGAGTTGCTTGTCTTTGTGCTTGGAGTGAACTACCAAGGCGTCAGCGGGATTTTCCCGTTCGGTGACGCATCCTAAAATTAAACCTTCGGGCAAATTGGTAGGCAAATCTTTGAGGGAATGAACGGCAAAGTCCGTTTCATTGTTAATCATCCCCGTTTCTAATTCTTTGGTGAAAAGTCCTTTATCGCCAATTTTAGCGAGGGCGACATCAAGAATTATGTCCCCTTGGGTGGACATGGTGTGGACTTCAAAAGTGTGTTCCGGGAAGTGTTTCTGTAGCTGTTCTTGCACCCAGTGGGTTTGCACGAGAGCGAGTTGGCTTTTGCGGGAACCGATGCGAACGGTTCGGGAAGGGGCAGATGTGGTTGGGGACATAAGATCGATCGGAGGATAGCTTGAAATCAGCCAATATATTCACCTGATCTAGCGTACCGCAGGTGGGGACTTTAATTGCTGGTTGGGATAATTCGGGCGATAAAATAGAAATACCAGGTTTTGACCGCCTGTGTGAAAAAAGGATGCAACGGTAGGCAAGCTCCAAACCTTTACATAATAAGCCATTGCCAATCTAAAATCTAAAATCGTATGACCGCCAGTAGCCGTAAGCCTTGATGATGTTTCCCATCCAGCATTGGGCGTCGCTTGCACGGGGGCGATCGACATTCCGAAGCAAAGGCTGCCGGCGATGTAAGATTTACCTAGGGTCAAGCCGGATGAACCTGGTTGACATGAGGAGTTAGCTTAGCTGCAGCGAGAAAAAATTAGCTCAAAAGTTGCGATATTTGGATAGAAAAATGTAGTGGCGAGGGGAAAAGGGCGATCGAAGTTGCGATCGTACTTCTAAAGCCACCAAATAGCTTAGCATCAAAAGTCAATTTGTCAAATTACTCAAATCCTAAAACTATGAAAAGTGCTCTTGAGGTAGCTCGTTACTTTTTATCTCGTGTCGATCGAGAAGCAGGCGATACCATTTCTCCTCTGAAACTGCAAAAGCTCGTGTATTATGCACAAGCTTGGAGTTTAGTCTTTAGAAGCCAGCCGCTATTTGATCAAGATATTGAAGCTTGGGTTTCCGGCCCCATTGTCCGCGATGTTTGGGATGAGTACAAAGCTTACAAATATAGCGATATTCCAGCTCCAGATAATTTTGAAGAAGAATTTGATGAAGATGAAATCGAGGTACTCGAAGAAGTTTGGAATGCTTATGGAGAATTAAGTGCTAAACATCTTGCAGAATTGACGCAATCAGAGACACCTTGGCTCAACGCCCGCAAGGGATTAGAACCCGCCGAAACATCAACTAAAATCATCTTCCACGAGGATATGAAATCCTGCTATGCACCTTTGGTGGAGGCGTAAGTGGGGAAAAAAAGTCAAATACCGAAGCCATCTCAAAAAAAGCAACAAAGTAGAATTCCAGAGCAAGCAACTCACTTAAATCGACCAAGCAGTACAGATGATGAGCATCCTAGCTTCAGATTTACCTATGCAGATAAGAATCGTTGGCTTTTGTCTGACTGGACATCATCAGAAATCACTGACCTAATTGAAGGACTCAAGAAAATTTAGAAATATACTTGGGGTCAAATCAAAGGTCACGGATCAAAAAAACGAGGTGAATCAGTGGGAACTGGTTATAAGTTGATTAACATTCATCCGACTTTGCCTGACAATATTCCTGAAGATGAGAGGTTATCCGAAATGCGAATTGATGAGAAAAAACGGATCTTTGGGTTCCGCGTTCAGTCTGTTTACTACATCATTTGGTTTGACCGCGACCATTCAGTTTGTCCAGAATAAAGTTTATGAGGAGTGAAAAAGGGCGATTCCCTACCCTTCGGGAACTCCTGCGGGAAGATAGCTTCGATCGCGCGTACCTTTTCCATTTCCCAGCAAAATTTAACGTTGCCCTGCTTGAAGTGCAGAATTTGCTATCTGGACAACTTCTTGCTGCCGTGCGTTTTTCCTTGTGACTCGGTACAGCACCCCCAGCCTTTGCCACTCAACAAAAGCAGTGCAGTAAGCACCGCAATTATTGAAATAAATCCCCCTGAATCCGCCGGCCAATTCAACGCTTCTGTAAGTATCCTGTGGCAATTGCGAAGGAGGGGAAAACGGTTGATTTCTTTTAGCTTCGATTGTGCCGAAATAACAGGCTCCTGCGCGGCATCCTTTGCCTAAATACATTCCCACAATGTAACCGTGGGAACCTGCTTGCACATCAAAATCAACTTGCTGAGTGTTAGATAAAGGAAGTATGCTCGGAAGAAAAACAGGCACTCGCGTTTTGCCTTTGATTTGCCTAGAAATGTTACTCGCAGGAAAAATACTGTTAGCTTGGTTTGCTGACTTATCGGGAATTGGGGGAAACTTTTGCACAAAATCCCTCCACTGCACAACTCTATTTTTAGCAATGTTAAAAGTGGGAATCGAGTATTTCTCTACCGCAAAAGAAGGGCGACCGTTTTTCAGGTTGAAGTGGCGGCGAATCACTGTAATTTGTGGTTTCCCTAAGCCGTAAGCTGGCGCTATGGAACGGGCGAGATTGCAGCTAATTTTGAAGCGTCCCATCTCAATATTGCCATTTTCCGCTTGATAAGACCAATTATAACCTTCAGAAGCACGATCGCGATTGCACAGAAAATGAGAAATCTCAAACATCTTGGCAATATGAACATCGTACAACCGCAACTTGCGGCTGCCGGCAGATTTTGCAGTGTTGCGATCGGGCACAATAAATTGTATCGGTTGCCAGCTATCTTCAGGGGAATAATTAAACCAGCGGATTTCTGTAATCGGGAGTTCAGTCCTTGCTAACGCTGAGTTTGGTGTCAAAGGTGCGTGAAGCGAAGCTATCCCGAAGGGAATCGTAAAAGCAGTCACCACACAAGCAAAAATCGCCGCAAATAGCCATCTTCCCCTCATCCTGATTTCCCCCTAAGTAGCTCAGCGCAAAAAAAACAATAGCATCTTCTAAGGGGCGAGTGCGAGTTAAGATATATCATGTAATAACGGTAAGGTGCGCCCTTACGCACCCTACATATAGAAGTTGTGCCTCTCCGACTGCTAAACTTAACGCTTCCCAGCTTGAATAGCAGAATTTCCTATTAAAATTAAATCAGATTCTCGTCCGTTCTTAATGGCGACGGTATACATAAAACCCTGAGTTTTCCACTGCAGAGTTGCTGTGCAGTAAGCCCCGCAACCGTTATGATAAACTCCTTTCACTCCGCCCGCAAGTTTGACATTTTTTAACGTCTTAGTTACCCCTTCTAGTTTTGTAGGAAACTCCCCGCCTTTTTCACCTTGAATTGACCCAAAAGTGCAAACTGTCGTACCGCCGCAATCTGCTTTATACTCGATTGAAATACTATAGCTGTTTGCTTCTGCTGTAGTGGGATAGTACATTTTTTGCGGAACCGGAATCCTGTTGGGGATAAAAATAGGCACTTGCGTTTTTCCTTTTAACTTTCGCAAAATTTCATTTACCGGAAACGCAGCACCTCCTTGAGCAATTTGTGTTGTTCCCGATTGTCGCATCGACAATGGCGAAGATCCAAAAACAACCGAGGGAGGTACTAAAGCAGTCAATACACAAGCAGAAGTAGCCAAAAGTAATAATTTCTTCTTCACGGTCTTTTTCCTTAATATTCCAAGAGTTTAGTTGGGCGGCAAACCGCATTCACCTATGTACAACCCTAATTCAAAATACCAAATTAACACTCGCTTTTCCGGGAAAAATGTTTTTTTACTATCTTGACAAGGTTGCCAGAATATGAAGTCATATATAATATAGAGAAAGCGAGCAATTTAGGAGTCGATCGTGGAACTGCAAGAGTATTTGCGCCAGCACGGATTGGAAACTTTGTCCGAAACTTATCATATCAAAGTTACCCGCCACCGCCAATATCCCGATTTAGTCTGTCTGAAATACTCCCAGATAGAATCTCCTCTAGGCGAAAAGATAGTCCAGCAGTGCCGAGGCATTATTTTAGATTCATCTCAAAATTGGCAGATAGTTTCTTATCCCTACAACAAATTTTTTAATTACGGAGAAATTCACGCCGCTGCAATTGATTGGAGAAATGCCAAAGTTTATCAAAAACTAGACGGTTCTCTGACTGTAATGTATTTTTATAAAGGAGAATGGAGAGTGCAATCTAGCGGCACTCCCGACGCCGCCGGCGAAGTTAATGGTTTTGGGTTCAGCTTTGCGGAACTTTTTGGGAAAGTCTGGCAAGAATTGGGATATCAATTGCCAAAAGAAACCGACCAGTGTTTTATATTTGAGTTGATGACGCCTTACAATAGAATAGTTGTCCAGCAACAAAACAATCAAATCGTGCTGCACGGGGTTCGCAACACTCAAACGCTGGTAGAAACAGACCCGAGTCTGTGGGCCAATAAATATGGCTGGGAATTGGTCGCTTCCTATCCTTTAACTAGCTGGAAAGAAGTTATAGAAGCGGCTCAACATTTAGATCCGATGGATTCGGAAGGGTATATTATCTGCGATGCTAACTTCAACAGAGTTAAAGTTAAGTCTCCGCAATATGTCGCGATTTCCCATCTCCGCGAAGGGTTTTCGACCCGCCGCCTGATAGAAATTGTTTTAACTAATGAAGGAGAAGAGTTTTTAGCTTATTTTCCTGAGTGGAGTGAGTTGTATCAAAAAGTTAAAGACAAATATCAATCTTTGGTTGAAGAAATCGAGGAAGCTTACCGACAGCACGAACATATCGAAGTTCAGAAAGATTTTGCATTAGCTGTGAAACATTTGCCGTATTCCGGGATTTTGTTTTCTTTGCGGGCCCGAAGAGTTGCGGGAGTGAAAGAAGCTCTCCGTGATGTTACGATCCATAAAATAGAGGAGCTATTGGGTTTAGATTACATCCATCTAGGTTTGTAGTAACGACTACAGTCGTTTCTTGAATGAGGACTCAAATCCTCACTACAAACGAAAATTAACATTATATTTAGGTGACAGAATAAAGAAGTAAATGCACCTAATTAAACCTAAGATACAGGTGGCTAAAAAGCTTGCTGTATGAGCATTATTCCTTCTTCCTTCTTCCTGACATCCGTTACAGAATCCGTTGCCGAACTTCCTTCTTCCTTCTACTTACCATGAAAAGAGTTATTGTACTTGTTGGTTTGCCTGCTTCGGGAAAATCTCAATTTGCTAGGGAATTGCTGCTGTCTGAACCTGCAAAGTGGGTGCGTAGCAATAAAGATTTGCTCAGAGAAATGGCTCACGCTTCTCATTGGTCGCCGTCAAATGAAAAGTTTATTGTGAAATTGAGAGATACGATTATTTTGATGGCTTTGGAAAGTGGCAAACACGTCATTGTTGATGATACTAATTTTGGCCCTCACATCGAGCATATCAAGGAGTTGGTTAAAGGTAAAGCTGTTGTGGAAGTTAATGATTCTTTTCTCCAAGTTCCGGTAGAGGAATGTATTAAACGGGATTTGAAAAGGCTTAATTCGGTGGGCAAAGATGTGATTATGAAGATGTACAATAAGTACGTGCGTGTTCCCGTTGCGCCGCCGGAATATAACCCGGATTTGCCGGATGCAATTATTGTGGATATGGACGGTACGCTGGCACTTCTCAATGGCAGAAATCCTTTTGATGCTTCAACGTGCGATCGCGATTTGCCCAATCAGCCCGTCTTAGATACCGTTCGCAAGTGGCAGTCCAGCGTTAATATCATTGTAGTGTCGGGCAGGACGGATGACTGTCAGCCTCAAACTGAAAAATGGTTGCAGCAGTATGAGGTTAATTATGCCAGTCTTTATATGCGGAAAACCGGAGATATGAGGAAGGATTCGATTATTAAAGAGGAGTTCTATCGGCAACATATTCAAGGAAAATATAATGTTAAGTTTGTGTTGGACGATCGCCAGCAAGTTGTTGATATGTGGAGAAGCTTGGGATTGACGGTATTCCAAGTAGATGAAGGGGATTTTTAAGGCAGGGTTTGTTGGCGCGGGCGCTCTCCCAACTCCTAATGCTACACTCAAAGTAACCCGGAATTTATCTAATTCATCTGCGTTAATCTGTGTTTATCTGCCCTCATCTGCGGTAAAAAAAAGAGAATGTATTAACCGCAGATGACAAGGGATAGACGCTGATTCACGCAGATAAAGAGAAGAGAGATAGGAATAACTCCGATGCTAACAACAGATTTGAGATTATTTACTTATCGCGTCCAAGCCAGCCAGCGGTTAAACAAATTTTTCACAAACGGAGTCAAACGAGTGCGATTGTAAGCATCTCCCGCTTTCCGAATTGCATCAGCTTGTGTCGGATACGGGTGAATTGTGCTAGCAATTTTTCCCAAACCAATATTGTTAACCATTGCCAAAGTAATCTCGCCGATCATATCTCCAGCGTGTCGCGCTACAATAGTTGCACCTAATATTTTTTCGCTGCCTTTCTTGACGTGAATTTTCACAAATCCTTCCTCTTCGCCGTCAATAATTGCCCGATCGACTTGACTGAAAGGAATTAAAAATGTATCGATATCAATGCCTTTTTCCTTAGCCTCGTGTTCCCCAATTCCGACGCGGGCAATTTCCGGGTTTGTGTAAGTACACCAAGGTATCGTCAAAGCGCTGAGCTTTTTGCGTCCGAAAAATAGAGTGTTTTGAATCACCATCCTTGCGGCAAAATCAGCAGCGTGAGTAAATTTATGTTTCATGCAAATATCGCCAGCGGCATAAATGCGGGGATTAGTAGTTTGCAAATTGTCGTTGACAAATACGCCTGTTTGTGTATCGTATTCGACGCCGACAGCCTCCAGATTCAATCCTTCGACGTTGGGCGATCGCCCTGTACTCACAATAATTTCATCTACTGTTACCGATGCTTCCTTACCTTGAGATTTATAATAAATTACTTTGCCTGCATTTGTTTTCTCAACGCGCTCTATTTGGGATTCTAGTATTAGTTGAATTTCTTCGCGTATAAAAGCCTCCTGCACGATTTTAGCAGCATCCGCATCTTCCTTATCTAAAATCTGAGCATTTTTGTGCAGCAATACGACTTCCGAACCCAGCCGCCGAAAGGCTTGAGCCAATTCGCAGCCGATCGGCCCTGCCCCAATTACTGCCAAACGCTGAGGTCTTTCTGTGAGGTTAAAGACCGTTTCATTTGTCAGATATCCAGCTTCCTGCAAGCCGGGAATTTGTGGTTGTAGCGCCCTTGCACCTGTGGCAATTACTGCTTTTTTAAAGCGGAGAGTTTGACCTGCAACTTCTACTGTATTATTGCTAGTAAAACGACCGGAACCTAAAAAAACATCAACTCCTAATTTGTGCTGATATCGTTGAACCGAATCAACATCGCTAATTCCGGCCCTGATGCGGCGCAGCCGTTCCATCACAGCAGCAAAATCCACTTCTACACTGTCAGAAACGTTAACACCAAATTTACTTGCTTCCGAGATATCGCCGACAATACGAGACGATCGAATTAAAGCTTTTGAGGGTACGCAACCGACATTCAAACAGTCGCCGCCCATTAAATGTTTTTCAATCAAAGCAACTTTCGCGCCCAAACCTGCAGCACCCGCAGCCACAATTAATCCGGCGGGCCCAGCGCCAATTACTACTAAATTATAACTGCTAGCCGGCTGCGGATTTACCCAATCGGGCGGATGCAAATAGGAGACTAATTTCTGGTTGTGTTCGTCCATCGGGGGGACAGTTACGCGCTCGACTTTTGACTCCGGCATTCGCAAATCCTCCTAATTAAATACTTTCTTCCAAAGCTTTGCTGGCTATCCTAGTGAGAAAAACAGTTACCGCAACAGTAGCCAGAAAACCGAGGATATTGAGCGACCATTTTGCTGCTTCTGTTTGGGGATTTGTTGACTGACATATCGCGCCTATCGCCGCAATATTACCCACCAAAGAACCGGAGTAAACGTACATAATTGTACCCGGTATCATGCCCAAGGAACCCAGCACGTAATCTTTCAAAGAAACCTGAGTAATTCCCAGAGCGTAATTCAATAAATTGAAAGGAAATAAAGGACAAAGACGAGTCAAAAAAACTATTTTTAATCCTTGTTGGGAAACTGCGCGATCGAGAGCTTTAAACTTGGGGTAAGATTCCATATATTTTACCACGCGATCGCGACACAAATAGCGCCCGATCGCAAAAGCAAATACAGCACCTAAAGTGGACGCCGCAAAAACGTAAACAGAACCCCACCACAAACCAAAAATCGCCCCCCCTCCCAGCGTCAGTACCGAACCCGGTACAAACAGCACAGTAGCCAAGTTGTAAGTAGCTACAAAAGCCACTGGCCCCCACCACCCTAAATCTTCGATCCGCATTAACAGAGTTCTCAAAACATCTTGAACGTAGGCAGATCTAGTTGCTACAATTAAGAGAGCGAGCAAAAGTGCGATCGACAAAAACAACACTATGCGTTTAAATTTTACCCTAGCATAATCTTGGATTCGTTCTTTAGCCATGATTCACCTGCAAATATTTATCAGCATTATACTCCGAACTTAAATTATTACTGTAAACTACCCTACAAGCGAGAGGTCATGACACCCAAAGCCCAACTCCCAATCCCCGAACATTTCGACCAGAAAAAAGTAGGCGAAGTCTGGCGAGTCCCCTACCGAGAACGCGCCGCCCAAGCCAAAGATTGGGCAAAACAGCACAACATCCAGCCAGCGGCAAGGGACACAAACCGCATTTGTTTGCTGATAATCGATGCCCAAAATACTTTTTGTTTGCCCGAATTTGAATTATTTGTCGGCGGACGTTCCGGTAGCGGTGCAGTTGATGACAACCTGCGGCTGTGCGAATTTATTTACCGCAATTTAAATGCAATTACAACCATTGCGCCGACAATGGACACCCACACCGCCATGCAAATTTTTCATCCAATCTTTTGGATCGACGAAGCAGGCGAGCACCCCCTACCAGCCGCCACTTCTATTACACTCGAAGATGTCCAAAAAGGCATTTGGAAAGTCAATCCAGCCGTCGCCCACAGCATCATCGGGGGCAATTTTTCAGCACTGGAAAAACAGGCGTGCCACTACGTCAAAAAACTCAGCGACGATGGAAAATATCCCCTGACAATTTGGCCCTATCACTCGATGCTGGGTGGCATCGGACACGCGCTGGTTTCTGCGGTGGAAGAAGCAATATTTTTTCATACTATAGCCCGCGACAGCCAAGCACTTTTTGAAATCAAAGGCGGGAATCCACTGACAGAAAACTATTCGGTTTTGCGGCCGGAAGTTTTAGATGGATTCGACGGCAATCCGATTGCGGAAAAGAATGCTAAGTTTATTGATAAATTACTCGATTTTGATGCAGTAATTATTGCCGGACAAGCCAAAAGTCACTGCGTTGCTTGGACAATTGATGATTTGTTAACGGAAATTTTGGCGAGAGATCCGAATTTGGCAAAGAAGGTTTATTTGCTGGAAGATTGCACTTCGCCTGTGGTTGTTCCGGGTGTTGTGGATTTTACGGAACAAGCAGATGCAGCTTTTCAAAGATTTGCGGCGGCGGGAATGAATATTGTTCAATCTACCGAGTTAATTCTGGGCGATTAAAGACGAGTGTTTTCTCTTGGGGTTTTCAGTGAAAAAAAGTATATACGATCAAGCAGAGGCGGTAATTTTTGTTCGCTTGGAAGTCGGCTGCGATCGCATTTAACGGATTACGTATGATATCATATCCGAAAAATCACTTACTAGAGAAGTGTAATCAAGGAGTTTCCCGATGACTGAAAGCGAAATTTATAGTGTTGTTCTTTTTCGGGAGGCGAGTGTGCAAGCAATTTCAAAACTCTCGGTGGCGATCGCCACGACTCTTCTGAGCACAGTTGTAACTGCAACCCAAGCCTACGCAGTTCCCGTAACCTACGATTTCACCATCACTGTTACCAAAGGCGGGTTAGCGGGCAATTCATTCAACGGTTCTTTCAGCTACGATGATGCCAAATTGAAGGGAACGGGAGTGGAAGAATTGGGAATTACTGAGGGATTAACGACCTGCCTAAATTACCTGGGACGCACTTATCGCGAAACCGATGATACCAGTTATCCTACGTTTCCCATACTCAGATTTGAGGATGGCAAGATCGTGCAACTAAACTTCTGGATTCAGCCGAATAAGCGAGTTAATTGGTGGAATTTACCTGGATGGGAAGTCAAGCTGTCTGAGCCTAAAAAGAGCAGGGTAAGCTCATCTAATTAGGTATATATTGTACTTGACAAAAAGCGCAATATCTAGACATAGGCATTCAGTCAGCAGCGGTTCTATAATGTTGCTGCATCTTTCGTCACGACTGGTGAGGATAAGTCAATGGAAAAAGGATTCGCTTCTGTGGTATGTACGAAAAAATCAGAACCGGGGCCAAACGGGTCCCAACCCATCTCCGTCCAAGACTTACAAGCGAGCTTCTCAACATATTTTGATGACTTACCAGACCCGAGAGTTGAGCGAACCAAACAACACCTACTCAAAGACATTCTTGTAATTACCATATTAGCTGTCATCGCCGGAGCTGATGGGTGGGAAGACATAGAAAATTATGGGGTTAGCAAGCAGAAATGGTTGGAGGAATTTTTAGAGTTACCCAATGGAATCCCCAGCGATGATACATTTCGTCGGGTCTTTGAAAAGCTAAACCCGAAAGCTTTAGAACAGAAGTTATCCCAATGGCTTCAGCAAATCATGGGTGCAGTTTTCCAAGAAATCATCCCGATTGATGGCAAAAGTTTGCGAGGTTCTTATGACGCCTGAAAAAGGTTTAAAAAACCTACATTTAGTCACAGCTTGGGCAAGCGAACAACGTTTGGTACTGGGGCAAGTCAAAGTTGAAGACCATTCCAATGAAATCACCGCGATTCCTGCCTTACTGGAATTAATCGACATTGCGGGAGCGATTATCACCATCGATGCGATGGGAACTCAAACCGAAATTATCCGACTTATTAGCCAGAAAAAAGCTGATTATGTCGTAGCATTAAAAAGCAATCATCCCACTCTTTACACTCAAGTAAAAAACTGGTTTGAGACCGCAAGAACTCAGCAATTCGTGGGAATTGAAATCAGTTATGACTCCCGAACCGAAAAGGGACATCATCGCGTCGAAAGCCGAAAAGTTTGGGCAGTACCAGTTGCCCAACTCGGAGGACTTTACAAACAAGAACAGTGGGCAAATCTACGCACTATTGTAATTGTCGAAAGAGTTCGTCATCTTTGGAATAAAACCACTTATGAGGTACAGTTTTACCTAAGTTCGTTACCAGTAGATGCCCAGCTAAATGGTCGTGCTATTCGTAAACATTGGGGCATTGAGAATCAAGTTCATTGGAGTTTAGATGTGACGTTCAATGAAGATAAATGCCGTATTCGTTCGTTAAATAGCCCTCAAAACTTGGCTCTGGTCAGACGGATGGCGTTGAATGCTGTCAACAAAGAAACAACTCTCCAGCGTAGCTTGCGACAAAAAAGAAAACGGGCTGCGATGAACAATGACTATATGATGCAGATTCTCAAATGCTTTTGTCAAGCATGATTGAGATGCTCTTACCCTGCTAAAAAGAGCGGTTCAACTGTTCCCAATTGTCAAAAACGGTGAGGCGTGACCAAGGTGCGATCGACTCTAAAAATAGGGTAGTGCCTCTGGGCTTGATGATTTCCCATAACTATTTTCCATCCAATCGGGGGACTCCTTCCAAAAAATTGCCGCTCAACATTAACTCAGTCATCCGGTCTAAGTTGCCGCTGACTTTTAATTTTTTATCTGTTTGAAAGCGCTCGATATCTGCTTTTAAATCGCCGCTATTATATCCTAATTTACTCAAATAGTCAATAGCTTGCCGATCGCTTAACAAGATATTTGCAGACCGGAAAATCGGCACGTATTCCTCTCGCCAAATGTAGGCAAAAGTTTCCCTATCTAAATAGAAAATCCTGCCCCGCGCCGGGTCGCCAATGGCAGCTACACTGTCATTCATTCCCAGCAAAGCGACCGCGTGGGGTAGCTTCCGAGGGCCGTCGAACAGCCAAACTGCTAGCACTCCGGGGCGATTAATTTGCTGAATTTGCTCCCAAGTTGGCGTTAGTTCGATCGCATTTACGCCCAAAGCTCTTGCTGCTATAATTAACTGGGGCATGGAAGTTCCCAAGCGACTCGTCCCGGCAAAACGCGCTACACTCGATTCCGTCGCATCGATTCCCCAACGCCTTAACACTGTTGCTAGCGCCGCCGGGGCGCAACTGCTGTTAGATGTTTGTCGATACACACCGTTTGGCTGCAAATTATCTATTAAATCACCGTAAATTGGCGCCATAAAATAGTTTTCAGCGCTAGTAAATCCTCCCAATCCCAACAAGCAAATTAAAATTACTGCGATTACTTGCGCTCGCGCTGTCAACCAACTTATACTAAAGCCAATACCGCAGACTCCCATCAACATCACTCGTAGCAAAGTCCAAGTAACTCGCATCCCGTGAAAGCGCCACTCGATCGGCAAAACAGGCATTTGAGGCATATTTAGAGCCAGTAGCAGCAAAGCAATATAAAAACCCAAAAACAGCAGGGCGATCGAATTTCTGCCCTTAAACAAATCATTAGCCGTCACTCCAGATCGAACTAACACCCGCCCGAACCCCATTCCCCAGACAAACAGCACCGAACCCAGCACCAGCGTCACTACTATTTCCATGAACTCAAAATTTTGTTGCTTAACTAGGTTGTAACATTTATGCGCTCGACTTGAACCCCAATCAATAGTAGGAGAGAGGAAGAGTGGGACAGAGGAAGAGTGGGAGAGAGAATTTGACGATGTTTGGGTTGGGTTCCTGAATTCCGGCTACAATCGAATAAACAGGATTTATCCAAAATCGAAGCAGGCGAAACAACCATCAATTCTAAAGAATTTGATCTGCATAGCTTGCTCTATATTAAGTTTTACCAGATTTTTCTTGATGAGTGTGAATCAATGGTTGACAATCAGATAGTTCAGCTACCTAACCCAACAGGAGATTTTGCCATGTTTGCCAATTTAAATTTGAGAAACCGAATGTTACTCGGATATGCAGTTCCCCTTGCTTTGAAGGCGATTAATTTATTTTTTTTGTAATAATAGGAAAAATTTAAGATGATTAACTTCAAAGCCACAAAATTAAAAGAGCGTATTCTGTGGGGATATTCCATACCGATTTTGCTCTCAGTTGGAGCAGCTACTTTGGTTTTTTTTAATGCTAAAAAAGTAGAAAACAAAGCAAAAATTTTAAATAATTCTCATGCTATTGTTATAGGTTTAAAAGATCTTGAACTGGGATTTTCAGGTATGCAGAAAGCTGCTCGTGGCTATTTTTTGGCACAAGAGAGTGGTTTCTTTACTGAATACAATGAACAGGTAAACAGCTTTGACTACTTCTATCAGGATCTACTTAAGCGGGTTCAAAACCCGAAGCAGCTCCAGCGGCTAGATGAAATGAATGTATTACAAGATCAGATAGACCAAGGCTATAGACAAGCCTTTTCTTTGGTCGATCAAGGTAAGCGAGACGATGGACTTAACTTGTGGAAGACACAAATTGTACCAAAGCTTCGTCAGGTTGATGCTATAGCTAAGGATTTTGAAAGCACCCAACAAGAGATTTTGCTTGACAGACAAAAACAGCAAATTCAAGCTTTGCAGTTCCTGACTACGGTCGTGATTTTAAGCACTGCTTTAGCTGCACTTACGGCACTTGCGATCGCTCGGTGGATTGCTTCAGGCATTGCAGAGAAAATGAATCAGTCAGTCAATATGATTGTTAATTCTTCCACACAGATTGCGGCCACAGTTGAACAGCAGGAACGCACAGCCGCACAGCAATCTAGCTCTGTAAATCAAACTACAATCACAATGGATGAGTTGGGCGCGGCTTCCCAACAATCAGCCCACCAAGCCCAAGCGGGTGCTGAATCTGCACGGCAAGCTTTAAAGATCACTGAAAAGGGAACCCTAGCAGTGGAGCAAACCATCGAATCGATGACAATATTGAAAGAAAATGTCGGGGCGATCGCGGCACAAATTCTGCAATTGAGCCAACAAACCCATCAGATTGGCAATATCTCTACTGATGTCACAGATTTAGCCAATCAAACAAATATGCTGGCACTTAATGCCTCAGTAGAAGCAGTCCGGGCGGGCGAAAACGCCAAAGGTTTTACTGTCATAGCCACAGAAATCCGCAAACTAGCAGATAAAAGTAAGAAATCAGCCGAGAAAATTAACCGCCTAGTCGATGATATCAAGAATGCGATCAATTCCACCGTAACGGTGACACAGGAAGGTACTAAAACAGTAGAAGAAGGAACCAAAATCAGTCAACAAACAGCAGCAGCTTTCTCGGAAGTAGCAACTGCTGTTAATAATGTGGTATTGAACAATCAACAAATTTCTCTAACTGCTCAACAACAAGCAGTTGCTATTCAACAAGTAGTGGAGGCGATGAACAGCCTCAACCTAGCGGCAAAAGAAACCGCTAGTGGTATTACTCAAACCAAATTAGGCACTCAACAATTGAACGATGCAGCCCAAAATCTCAATTCAATTGTCTAAGTTAGTGGGTAGAGGCTGGTTTTCTGTGGATCTCAAGTAATAATATTTATTATATTCCCCATTAAACCCGCCCCTAGAGTCGCTAGTGAAAAACCCTACTAACATCGACGGAGATCTGCGTAAAGAAATAGACTAATAACGCAAGTTGCTAGTTATTCCCCCTCATCCCCCAGCTCGCAACTGTGCACTAGGGGATAAGGGGAGCAAGAGCAGGATTAAAGCTTCTCGCCCCTCTATAAAATTTTTTCCTTTTCCCCCCTCCTCTTTTAGGAGGGGCAGGGGGAGGTGGGAGAGGGGTTGGGGAGAGGGTGAATCAATCTATAGGACATAATTAGCAACTTATTTTAATATGACTTACGCAAGGAATCATTTTTCACACTATCTGTTTTGCCAAAGTAAATAACTAATCAAGGAGTAAAAATAGAAATGTCAGAAAATATTTTTCGGCTGAGTAAAGTAGTTCCGTTGGGCTTCGGGTCGATTTTTTTGTTAATGATTAGCATCGGATTTGCCACTAAATTGAGTATGGATAATTTAGCCGAAGCGATTGAGTGGCAAACGCACACTTATGTAGTCAAGACAAATTTGCAAGCCATAGAAAAAGATTTATTGGATGCTGAAACAGGACAGCGGGGCTTTATCTTCGGTGGTAAGGAGGAATTTTTAGAACCTTACAAAAAGGGTACAGTCGCCTTTTATAAAACAGTAAATGATACAAAAGAGTTAATAAAAGATAACCCTGAACAAGTTAAAAAGTTGGAGCAAGTTGAAAACTTGGGTCAGCAAAAACTAGATGAATTAGCGCAAACTATATCCCTGAAAAGGGCTGGGAAAGAACCAGAGCTAAGAGCCTTGGTGATTTCAGGTAAAGGCAAGATATTTATGGATGAAATTAGGGATAAGCTGGCAGAAATGCTTAAGGTAGAAGATACTCTACTGGTTCAACGAACAAAATTAGCAAAACAGTCCGAGCAATTAGCGACGATTGTTTCTATAGGAGGTACGGTTATTGCTGTAGTATTGGGTTCATTTATTGTATTATTCATTTCAAATAAAATTATCCGACCAATCAATCAGGTAGCAAATACGATCGCCAGTTCTTCCACAGAGATTGCTGCCATAGTTGAACAGCAGGAACGCACAGCCGCACAGCAATCTAGCTCTGTAAATCAAACTACAATCACAATGGATGAGTTGGGCGCGGCTTCCCAACAATCAGCCCACCAAGCCCAAGCTGGTGCTGAATCTGCACGGCAAGCTTTAAAGATCGCTGAAAAGGGAACCCTAGCAGTGGAGCAAACCCTGGAAT
Organism: Microcoleus sp. B3-A4; assembly: GCF_036705385.1. Classification (NCBI taxonomy): domain Bacteria; kingdom Bacillati; phylum Cyanobacteriota; class Cyanophyceae; order Oscillatoriales; family Microcoleaceae; genus Microcoleus; species Microcoleus sp. B3-A4. The sequence continues at coordinate 41,753 of NZ_JAUBUI010000020.1, forward strand.
CGATGATAATATTGAAAGAAAATGTCGGGGCGATCGCGGCACAAATTCTGCAATTGAGCCAACAAACCCATCAGATTGGCAATATCTCTACTGATGTCACAGATTTAGCCAATCAAACAAATATGCTGGCACTTAATGCCTCAGTAGAAGCAGTCCGGGCGCGTGAAAACGCTAAAGGTTTTACTGTCATAGCCACAGAAATCCGCAAACTAGCAGATAAAAGTAAGAAATCAGCCGAGAAAATTAACCGCATAGTCGATGATATCAAGAATGCGATAAGTTCCACTGTAACGGTGACAAAGGAAGGTACTAAAACAGTAGAAGAAGGAAGCAAAATCAGTCAAGAAACCGCAGCAGCTTTCTCGGAAGTGGCAAATGCTGTTAATAATGTCGTATTGAACAATCAACAAATTTCTCTAACTGCTCAACAACAAGCAGTTGCTATTCAACAAGTAGTCGATGCTATGAATAGCCTCAACCAATCGGCAAAAGAAACCGCTAGTGGTATTACTCAAACCAAATTAGCCACTCAACAATTGAATGATGCTGTCCAACATCTCAATTCAATTGTCTAAGTGGCGCTCAGTCTTTTGGGCTAGCAAACTAGCAATTGATAGCCTTGAGTCATGAATTGATCTCGCAGCCGTCCAAGCTTGTCAAACCTGCGGCATCCAAATTAAAAGGGTCGCAGGCGATCGCATTGCTACAGCCAGCGCGATCGAATTTCTCCCGTTAAACAAATCCTTAGCAGTAACGGACGATCGAACTAACACCCGCCCGAACCGCATTTCCTAGACTAACAGCACCGATCCCAGCACCAGCGCCACTACTATTTCCATAAGTTGAGAATATGGTCGCTTAACTAGGTTTTAACACGCTCTGCGATCGTCCGTGGGGCAGCGGAGGAGGAGGAGAGAGTGGGGGAGTGGGAGGATTTTTCTTTTGCCTCCTGCCTTCTTCCCTCTGTCTTCAACCCAACCTAAAAGTTGCAAAATGTCAAGGGAGTCGATCGACTTTTCCCCACCTTAGCCACCAAGTCCCAAACAAGATTTAGCGCCGGAAAAAATCCCCCAAATTTCTTGCCACAAACGGCCACATCGGTTGTAATATAGATGTAAGTCACAGCCCGTTAAAGTAATCAACCAACAATTAAGCCGCTCAATATATTCACGCTCCAACGAGCGATGAATTGTATTGAGCGTGCCTATTAAGGAGCGATCAAAGCTCGTCAGACACCCCAAATATTCAGGAAGAATCATGCCATCAAGATCCGCCAACGATGTAGACGTAGCAGAGCAATATTGGCACTACCTAGAAATATCCAAGGTTGCAACTATCTTAGAAACCAACCTGGAAAGCGGTTTAGAACCGACAGAAGCCAACCATCGCCAACAGAAATTCGGGCCCAACGAACTAACGGTTAAAGCAGCGAAACCAGCCTGGTTAAAATTTATCCTGCAATTTAACCAACCCCTCCTGATCATCTTGCTGAGTGCAGGTTTAATCAAAGCAGTGATCGGAGAATGGCTAAACGCTAGCGTAATTTGGGGCGTAACAACCACCAACGCTACTATTAGTTTCATCCAAGAAGCTGGAGCCGAGAAAAAAATTGAAGCCCTAGCCCAAGCTGTCACCACCGAAGCCACAGTAATTCGGGGTGGCAAAAAATTAAGAATTCCCTCCAAAGAACTCGTTGTCGGTGACTTAGTAATCCTGACTTCCGGCGACAAAGTACCGGCAGACTTGCGCTTAGTGAAAGTCCGCGACTTGCAAATCGACGAATCGGGACTCACCGGGGAATCTGTTGCTGTCGAAAAAGAATTAGGACAGTCTGGAGATATAGTTCTGCCAAAAGAAACGCCACTAGCAGAACGGGATAACATGGCCTATGCCGGCAGTTTTGTCACTTTTGGCCAAGCTAGCGGCATCGTAATTGCGATCGCCAATAAAACCGAAACCGGCAAAATCTCCCAACTATTAGATCGGCACATCGATCTCACCACCCCCTTAACCCGCAAATTCAACCAATTTAGTCAAAACTGGCTGCTATTCGTGTTGGGAATGGCAACCTTGACCTTCGCCGTCAGATTGGGGCGGCCAGTCCCTGCGGGAGTTTCAGCCTTTAAAGAAGCAGTCGAACCCGCTGTCGCCCTGATTGTCGGTGCAATTCCCGAAGGCTTACCCGCCGTCATTACCGTCACCCTAGCCGTAGGCGTTTCCCGGATGGCAAATCGCCACGCGATCGTCCGCAAATTGCCCGCAGTGGAAACCCTCGGCGGCGCTACAGTCATCTGTTCCGACAAAACCGGAACTTTGACGGAAAACCAAATGACGGTGCAAGAAATCTATTCTGGCGGCGAATCCTACTCGGTTACGGGTACGGGATACAGCCCCGAAGGTGAAATTCAACTCAACCAACTGCCAATTACTGTCAGCCAAGCTCCAACTTTGCAAGAATGTTTGCAAGCTGGACTCCTTTGCAACGACTCTCAGTTGGAATTCAAAGACGATAATTGGATTGTCGTCGGAGATCCGACAGAAGGAGCGTTAATTGCTGCGGGCAAAAAAGCTGATTTGAGCCAGCAAATTTTGTCCAAGTCAATGCAGCGGCTGGATTCAATTCCCTTTGAATCTCAGTTTCAATACATGGCGACGCTGCACCGAACTCCCAGTGGCAAAATTTTGTACGTCAAAGGTTCCGTAGAATCAATTCTCGGCCGCTGCAGTTCCAGTCTCGATACCCAAGGAAATCCGGTAGAAGTCGATCGCGCACAAATTCACCATCAAGTGGATGAAATGGCAAAGCAAGGCTTGCGCGTCTTGGCTTTAGCGAAAAAGCCAGTACCCCAAAGCCAAAATTCCGTCGATCACTCGGATTTGGAGTCAGGGCTGATTTTCTTGGGACTGCAAGGCATGATTGACCCGCCGCGGGCAGAAGCGATCGCAGCCGTCCAAGCTTGTCAAACCGCCGGCATCCAAGTCAAAATGATTACCGGCGACCACATCGCTACAGCCAAGGCGATCGCCCGTCGCATGGGATTCCGCAAAACTAAACACCACAGAGAACTTGTAGCCTACACCGGCGCTCAACTCGCCGAAATGAGCAAGCAGGAACTCGGCGAAGCCGTAGAAGCCGGCTCAGTTTTTGCCCGCGTCGCCCCAGAACAAAAACTCCGCCTGGTAGAAGCTTTGCAGCAAAAAGGCGAAATAGTGGCGATGACGGGAGACGGCGTTAACGACGCGCCAGCCCTCAAACAAGCGGATATCGGTATTGCGATGGGCAGCGGTACTGAGGTTTCTAAGGAAGCCGCCGACATGATTCTTACCGATGATAACTTTGCGTCGATCGAATCTGCTGTCGAAGAAGGGCGATCGGTTTACAAAAATCTGCTCAAAGCAATTAGCTTCATTCTCCCAGTCAACGGCGGAGAATCGATGACAATTTTGCTCAGCACGCTCCTCGGTCGAGAATTGCCGATTTTGTCGCTACAAATTCTCTGGCTGAATATGCTCAACTCGATCACCATGACTGTGCCTCTGGCTTTCGAGCCCAAGTCAGCGGGAGTCATGAAACAGCAGCCCCGACCGGTAAACGAAGCTTTCCTCACGGGAAATCGGATCAAGCGGATCATCGCTATTTCTCTTTACAACTGGACTCTGATTTTCGGAATGTTTGAATGGGTACGCCAAGCTCCTTGGGGAACCTTGGAACTGGCGCGCACGATGGCGATTCAAGCTTTGGTAATGGGGAGAATTTTTTACCTGTTGAGTCTCAGCCAGTTGTTGCCTTCTTTGATTGCTAAATTTAGCGGTTCTAAGGAAGAAGTTAGTGGCGCTCCCGCCCTCGGTGTGGGAATTGTCCTGGCGATAATTTTGCAGATCATCTTTGCTAACTCTCCGTTTGTCAATCGCATATTTGAGACGGCTCCGATGAATCTGGATCAGTGGCTGATTTGCTTCGGCGTAGCCCTACCGATGATCGGTGTTGCTCTCTCCGTCAACCGCTTTGACCCGCCCAACTAATCGAATTTGTAGGTACTGCGATCGATTAGTAATTTCGGGTGTTTAGAAACCGGGTTTCTTGAAGAAACCCGGTTTCTCTGTTTTACAGAAATCGAACCTAAAAGCCCACGTCATATCAGATCCGGTAAATCACTTACGATTAAGCGCCAATTTTAGTCCACCACTGAAAACCAGTTAACCGTGTGAAAACAGCACAACCGTAAAATAATAATTATTTCTGTATTATTCACTACAATTAACAACTCAAAAAAAGTAAAGATATATTAACAAAGTAAATGTGTGGTGGTGGCGATATTTGCCGCTTATTGACAATAGATTGGAATGACCCCCGATCGCCATTCGTTACAACTTTCACCCAGCAGGTCTTGGTTTGAACCAGTTTTGATAAGCAAACCCGATCGCTCTTCCCAACGCATCCTTATCGATACAGAGCTGTTTCATTCTCAGGAAAACCAGCGTTTTGACTCTTGTCGTGCCTCCGTGCCGACCCTCCCTATCCACGATATATTAAGCATTGGGTGGGATTGGGGCAGCCACGGGGGGCAGCCCTACAAGAGAATGAAACAGCCCTGCTTATCGATAGCGCGCTCCTAAAAGATTTGCTTATCAATCAAATTTAATAATTGTTTTATAATTTCCGCAAGAGTACGGTAGAGTTAATTATCAAGTCAAGGAAACGTGCGGCTTGCAAAAAGTGAGTTCACATAACTCGGCCGATCGAAATATCGATATTAATCAAACAAGTCAAATCAGCAGGGATAGTTTAAAGACTTATACTAGCGATAAATCTTTTGCTCCCTCCTGCCAACCAGCGCTCAAAACAGTTAGCTAAACCCAATTAGCGAACAGCAAAAAAGCGCGTTGATAACCTTCAGTGAATGTTGTTACAGAAGATTATGAATTGCAGCGAGGCTAGGCTATGACAAGATTTTCCGATGAATTTTCTGCGCTTTCTCGGCGTAAATTTATCCTCAAAGCAGGTGCATCTGCCCTGGGTTCAATACTGCTCAAAGGTTGTTTGGGAAATCCCCCAGAACCCGGTGCAACAGCCGGTGCTGACGGCGCGATACCCGCAGCTACCTCAGTAGTGGCTGTTGCCAACGAGAAAAGAGTCGAAGGAATTGAAAGCACTAAAATCACATTGGGATACATCCCGATCGTCGAAGCAGCACCTTTAATCATTGCCCAAGAAAAAGGCTTTTTTGCCAAATACGGCATGACCGAAGTCACGATTGCCAAGCAAGCAAACTGGGGTTCGGCAAGAGATAACGTAGAAATCGGATCTGCAGGCGGTGGCATTGACGGCGGTCAGTGGCAAATGCCGATGCCTTATCTAATTAGTAAAGGCCTGATTACCAAGAACAGAGACGGAATCCCGATGTATGTTCTGGCCCAATTGAACACTCAGGGAAATGGAATTGCGATCGCGACCAAACACCAAGGCAAAGGTCTCGGACTTAAACTAGATCAAGCGGCCCAAGACTACATCAAAGGCCTCAAACAAGCAGGTACTCCCTTCAAAGCAGCCTACACTTTTCCCAAAGTTAACCAAGACTTGTGGATTCGCTATTGGCTAGCAGCTAACGGCATCAATCCCGACACAGATGTCGAACTGCTAACAGTACCGGCCGCCCAAACCGTGGCCAACATGAAAACCGGAAGCATGGACGGTTTCAGCACCGGCGACCCCTGGCCCCTGCGGATTGTCAAAGAAAACATCGGCTTCATGTCGGCCCTCACCTCCGAAATCTGGAAAGCACATCCAGAGGAATATCTCGCAATTCGTGGCGACTGGGTAGAAAAACACCCGAAAGCCACCGAAGCCCTACTCGCAGGACTAATTGAGGCACAGCAGTGGTGCGACAAGCCCGAACACCGAGCCGAATTGGTCGCCATTGTTTCTGGAAGAAACTTCTTTGACGTATCTCCCACCGTTTTGACACCTCCCTATCAAGGCAAGTATGTCATGGGCGACGGCAAACCAGACATCAACGACTTCAAGAGCAGTCCGCTGTACTGGAAAGACGACATCGGCAACGTTTCCTATCCCTACAAGAGTCACGATTTGTGGTTCTTAACCGAAAGCGTTCGCTGGGGTTTCCTGCCGACAAAAACCTTGGCAGACAAAAAGACACTCATCGATAAAGTCAACCGCGAAGATATCTGGAAGAAAGCAGCTAAATTAGCCGGAGTTGCTGATGCTGACATTCCGAAAAGTACGTCTCGCGGCATTGAGAAGTTCTTTGACGGCAAAGAGTTTAACCCGCAAAATCCCGAAGCTTACCTTAAGAGCTTGGCAATTAAAAAAGTCTGATGGGGTCTTAGCTTCGCATAATTGAGTCTCGGAAAAAACAGCAGAAACATAGGAGATTAACAAGATGGCTGTCAGTACAAATCGGAGAGGCGGAGTCGATGCCCAAGGAGCATTGGGCGAATTTTGGAAGAAGAATTCCCCAAATATTTTGCCGCCAATTTTGGGAGTAATTGGATTTTTGTTAGTTTGGCAGTTCTTGTCAAGTACGGGACTGATCAAACTGCCCGGGCCGCTCAGCGTTTGGACTGACGAACGGACGCGGATATTGTTGATGTATCCTTTTATGAACTCCAAAACTTACGGAGTCGGCTTATTTTGGCAGACTTTGGCTAGTTTGGAACGGGTGGCAAAAGGCTACACTCTCGCGGCGGCTGTGGGAATCAGCATGGGAGTTGTGGTAGGTACGAATCCCTTCTTGAACAGGGCTTTAGATCCGATTTTCCAGTTTTTGCGGATGGTCGCGCCTTTGGCTTGGGTGCCGATAGCCCTGGCTGCACTGCAACAAAACGAACCTGCTGCTTTGTTCGTGATTTTTATCACTTCAGTTTGGCCGATTTTAATCAACACGGCTGAAGGTGTTCGCCAAATTCCCGACGACTACAACAACGTGGCGAAAGTGCTGCAGCTTTCTCGTCAGGAATATTACATGAATATTTTGTTTCCGTCGGCGCTTCCTTATATCTTCACAGGATTGAGAATTGCGATCGGTTTGGCTTGGCTGGCGATTATTGCAGCGGAAATTGTGATGTCGGGGATTACGGGTATCGGCTTCTTTATTTGGAATGCTTACCAGCAAAACTACATCAGCGAAATTTTGTTAGCGGTGTTCTACATTGGGGCTGTTGGTTTGTTGCTCGATCGCATGATGGCTTGGTTGCAGCAAAAAATAGCTCCCCCTCAAGGAAAGTAGTTTTGATTTGTGAGTTACTCGTTCCCAGGCTCTGCCCAAGGCGTGACAACAAGCGCGTAAAACCGACCGTCTCTCTTGTTTGTATCCAAGTCTAGATCCCCCCTAACCCCCCTTAAGAAGGGGGGAACCGGAAATGGATCAAAGTCCCCCTTCTTAAGGGGGATTTAGGGGGATCTAGATTCGATTAAAAGCGACATTATCTATCGAAATAGCAAACCTACACAAAAGGCAAGAAAATCATGTCTGTTTTGATTGCAGTAGAACAAGTCGAAAAAGTATTTAATTTATCAGATGGTGGCACATACGTTGCTCTCAAAGGCATCGATCTGGAAATTAAAAAAGGCGAATTTATCTCATTAGTTGGACACTCCGGCTGCGGCAAATCTACCCTGCTAAATATGGTGGCCGGTTTGGATTTGCCCACTGAAGGATTGGTGACAATTGAAGGGCAAAGAATCACCCAGCCAGGCCCCGATCGCATGGTAGTATTCCAAAACTATTCGCTGCTACCGTGGCGGACGGTCAGAGAAAACATTACCCTAGCCGTAGATTCGGTGATGAAAGGCTTACCCAAGGCGGAACGCCTCGACATCATTCAAAAACACATCGACATGGTGGGCTTGACGCCCCACGCCGATAAGCAACCCGCACTGCTGTCTGGCGGACAAAAACAGCGCGTGGCGATCGCCCGTGCTCTGGCCCTGCGCCCCAAACTCTTACTCTTAGACGAACCCTTCGGCGCTTTGGATGCTTTGACTCGCGGCAACTTGCAAGAAAAGTTGATGGAAATTTGCCAAGAGTACCAAATCAGCGCCCTTATGGTAACGCACGATGTGGATGAGGCCGTGTTGCTGAGCGATCGCATCGTCATGCTCACCAACGGCCCAGAATCGAAGATTGGCGGGATTCTCGAAGTAGACATCCCCCGCCCCCGCCAGCGCATGGAAGTCGTCTCACACCCCAGCTACTACGCTCTACGTAGCGAAATGATTTACTTCCTCAACCAGCAGAAGCGCGTCAAAAAACTGCGGGCGCGGAAAGTACCCGCGATCGCCCGCCACGGCCTAGAAAAAGTCAACCTCGAACTCGGCTTCGTCCCCCTCGCAGCCTGCGCTCCCCTCGCTGTCGCCAAAGAAAAAGGCTTTTTTGCCAAGCACGGCCTCGATGAAGTCCACCTCGTGCGGGAAACAAGCTGGCGCGGCATCGTAGACGGCATCGCCGCAGGTTACTTAGACGCAGCTCAAATGCCCTCTGGGATGGCGGTGTGGTTGAGCTTGGGGGGCCACCAAGAAAAGCCGATTCCGACGGTTACAGCCCTCACCATGAGCCGCAATGGCAACGGAATTACCCTCGCGAGGCGCTTTTACGACCAAGGGATCTACACTCTGGCAGACTTTAAACAAATGCTCCAGAGAACGCCCGCGCAAACGCACCGTATGGCGATCGTGCACCCTTCTTCGATGCACAACCTGTTGCTGCGTTACTGGCTGGCTTCCGGCGGCATTGACCCGGATCGCGATGTCTTGCTGAAAAATATCCCACCGGCTCAAATGATCGTTGACTTGCAGGGTGGCACGATTGACGGTTTCTGCGTGGGCGAACCTTGGAACTTGCGGGCCTCGATGGAAGGAGTCGGCTTTACGGTGGCGACAGATTTGGAACTGTGGCCGGGGCACCCGGGAAAAATTTTGGGGGTGCGGGAAGACTGGGCAAATGCTTATCCCAACACTCACATTGCTCTAGTCAAAGCTTTGCTGGAAGCTTGCAACTATTGCGCCGATCCAAATCACGCCGCCGAGGTTTCGGAAATTGTCGCGGGAAGGGAGTACGTCGCCACCGACAAGAATTACATCCAACTCGGCGACCCGAAATCTGTTGCTTGCAACCTCGATACTCCGATGCGGGAATACGCCCACCACTTGTTTTCTGGAGAGGGGGTGAATCGCCCAAGCCGCACCGAACAACTCTGGCACATGGTGCAGATGGCGCGCTGGGGTGATACTGTGTTCCCGCGCAACTGGGTGGAAATTCTGGAGCGGGTGGTGCGAGTCGGTGCGTTCAGCACGGCGGCGCGAGAGCTGGGGATGGCTGATATTACTTACACTCGCGGTTCTCTCAGCTTGTTTGACGGCTCGGTGTTTAATGCTGACGATCCGATCGGCTATCTCAACAATCTGGCGATTAAACGCGATTTCACGATGGCTGAAGTTGTACTCGATTCCGGCCGCCGAGCTGCTTAAAGCGGTTTTTAGTTGGATAAAAATATGGTAATTGCTAATTGTTAGTTGTTAATTGTTAACGGCTAATTATAGTTAGTAATTGCCTCTTCATTCTTCCCTATTGCCTCTTCATTCTTCCTTCGCCAATCACCCACTCACAATTTCCCAAACCTATGCTTAATACTTCTCTCAACCAGACGAATACCAAAACCCAAATCAAGTCTAAGAACGATCGCCGCCAGCCTTTTTTGGTGATGGACAATGTTTACAAAGAATATCCAAACGGTTACAGGGCTTTAGAAAACGTCAATCTGAATGTAGCTGAGGGAGAGTTTATTACTCTGATCGGACACTCGGGCTGCGGCAAATCAACACTGTTAAATATGGTGTCGGGTTTTAGCCATCCAAGCTCCGGTAGTGTGACGATTAACGGGCAGCGGATTACGAAGCCAGGCCCCGATCGCATGGTGGTGTTTCAGGGTTACGCTTTGCTGCCTTGGCGGACGGTGTTTGAAAATGTTTATTTGGCGGTTAATTCTGTATTTCCGAATAAGTCGAAGGTCGAAAAAAATGCGATCGTCAAAGAGCATTTGGCGATGGTGGGATTGACAGAAGCTGCTGAGAAAAGACCGCCGCAAATTTCGGGGGGGATGAAGCAGCGGGTTTCGATCGCCCGCGCTTTGGCAATTCGCCCGAAAGTGCTGATTTTAGACGAACCTTTTGGTGCTCTGGACGCAATTACTAAGGAGGAATTGCAGGAAGAATTGCTGAAAATCTGGAACGATCACCGCTGTACGGTGTTGATGATTACTCACGATATTGATGAAGCGCTGTTTTTGGCCGATCGACTGGTGATGATGACTAATGGCCCATCGGCGACAATTGGCGAAGTTTTGGAGATTCCTTTTCCGCGTCCGCGCGATCGGGTTCAAATGATGGAAGATCCGGAATACTACAATTTGCGGAACTACGCCCTAGATTTCCTGTTCCGTCGCTTTGCACACGATCACGATGCCTAATCGGTTTGGGATGGGGGATTGAACAGGGGAATGCGGAAAAATTAAAGCTTCAGCATTTCCCCAATTTCAGGGGAACATCGCTGCGGGCGCAATTTTCCCGATCCGGTTGGGTAAGCTGAAGCTTTATGGTGGGCGAGAAGTTTTTTCGGACGTTCGGATCTTTTTCCGAGCTTTTACGTCTACCAGCGAAGAGACCCGATTGCCTAGCTGTCGGTAAGCTGGCATGAACAGAGCCCACCCTTGGATAGAGGGTGGGCTTCTTCTTCATGTTATTAACCGTTTTTGGGCGATCGCTGGTTTGTGCATTCCACCCTTTCAACTGGCACACAGTGGGACGTTGATTAGTGTTGGATGAATTAAGGTTTTTGTCAAAATAGCGGTTTTCCGTTGAGTGAAGTACAGATGATCGGGTAGGGAAACGACTGATCCTAAGTCCGGCGCGGGGATCTGTGACTTTTAACAATTGGTATTGCTCAGGTTTGCACGGAAAACTCCTCTGGGTCAATATCCCAATTTACCCAGCGAATTGCTTCTTTAGCCGATCGCACATCAGGCGGCACTCGTAAGGCGTGAATGTGTCCCGTACTCGGACAAGTCATTTTTAACAAATAAATCGGCTCGACATCGGCGTTATCGATTTTTAATAGCGTGTATTCTTGCCAAGTATCTAATTTTACTGCTTGCAATTGTTGGCAAATGCGATCGTAACCAATCCTCTCAATTAATACTCGACGCAGTTCGGCATTTGATTCCGATAAAAGCCATTCTGCTTGCCACAAATCGGAGTGTACTTTTCCGTATTTTTTGGGTAACTTAACGCCGTGGTGAAAGTATAAACTGTAGCCGTCCGCAAATGCGATCGCCGGTTCTCCTTCAGCGTGTAGCTCGTTGGCGCTGTCAAAGCGGATGTGCAGAGGGCGATCGCAAACTAAGCAAATTTTCTCAAACGGCACGATCCAACCGCAATGCTCCAACAACTGTTTTTGGCAGTGAAATAGTTCTTGTGCTTTCTGGTCGAGAGTGACACCACCTTTCGAGATAAAAAATTCAGTCAAATGGATTTCCTTCACCAGATGCGTAGAGGTTAGTGGCTCTAGATAGTTAAGAGGTGAACGACGGAAATTAGCTCTCCACAGTTCTCGGTAATTTTTTCGCATTAGCGGAAATCCTGACCTGAGTATGCGATCTGCTGACTGCTCTCGTATTTTTATTAAGTCCCCCAGACCATCCCACAACCCCCCTCCAGAAAATTTTACCTCCACCTGAAATATATCCTCTAACACCGACTTTCCCAATACTAAATTACCAGGCGTTAAGAGTAATGTTTGATAGTGCGATCGACTGGTGATTTTGAGGAGTTGAAGTAGTTTTAAAGAAGCTATCTGCGGACTGCTGCAAACAATAACTTGGGGTGCTGATCGGCCAATAGCGGCATAGATTTTCTTCACGCTTTCTGTAGCTTTCTGAGAATCAATTGGCGCCGTTGATAGGGTCAGGTACTTCTGTGTAAGTTCGCTCGACAGATTTAAGTCAGTAATTGGATTTTTGTAGAGACCCAGGTTTGTCAGGTTGGTGAGTCCCGACAGCGAAGTAATCTCGGTAATTTGATTGTTGCCCAAATGCAGTTGGTACAGGTTGGTGAGTCGCGACAGCGAAGTAATGTCGGTAATTTCATTATCGTGGAGTTCCAGTTTGTTCAGGTTGGTGAATGCCGACAGCACAGTGATATCGGTAATTTGATTGTTGCCCAAATGCAGATTTGTCAGATTGATTAGTTCCGACAGGAGAGTAATGTCTGTAATTTGATTGTTGTAGAGCCAAAGTTCGGTCAGGTTGGTGAGTGTTGACAGCCCAGTGAGATCGGTAATTTGATTGTGGCCAAGCTTCAAAGATGTCAGGTGGGTGAGTGCCGACAGCCCAGTGAGATCGGTAATTTGATTGTGGCCCAAATTCAGAGCTGTCAAATTGGTGAGTGCCGACAGCCCAGTAATGTCTGTAATTTGATTGTTGTAGAGATTCAGCTCTGTCAGGTTAGTGAGTGCCGACAGCCCAGTGATATCGGTAATTTCATTGCTGTCTAAATTCAGATCTGTCAAATTGGTGAGTGCCGACAGCGGATTTATATCACTAATTTGATTACTGTTGAGATTCAATTTACTGAGGCGTGAAAGTACCTTGTCCGCTTCATTGTAGTCAGAAGTACCTGCCCGTTTTAACAGCATCTCAACTGTATGCCTTGCCGATTCTGAAAGGCTATCTTTGTGCCGGCACCAGTCGGCAAAGCGGGTGAAATTAATTGGTTGGTATGCTGGTTGTTCTGGCATAATAAATTTAGACTCCAGTTTGGTAAAATTTCAGTAATTCATGTTTGTACGGAAAACTCCTCTGGCTCAATGTCCCAATTTACCCAGCGAATGGCTTCTTTAGCCGATCGCACATTTGGCGGCACTCGCAAAGCGTGAATGTGTCCCGTACTTGGACAAGTCATTTTTAACAAATAAACTGGCTTTGCATTACCCACCCAATCAAAATCATCGTCAAACTCGATGCTTAATAGAGTGTATTCCTGCCAAATATCTAATTCTGTAACCGCTAATTCTTGACAAATGCGATCGTAAGTAATTCCCTGAATTAAAGCGCGCCGAACTTCCGCATTCTGTTCCTTCAACACCCACTTAGACTGCCACTGGTGCGGGTGCAGGCTGCCGTACCATTCGGGCAAAATCACGCCGTGATAGGCATAAATCGAAACACCGTCGGCAAATTGTACCGCTGGTGTTCCTTCGGCGTGCAAGCGGTGGTTGCTGTCAACGGAAAGTACGATCGGCTTGGAGCAGACAATGCAAACTTTGTCATAGGGATAAATCAAGCCGCAATCCCGGACTATCGATTGAAAAACTATCCAATTTCTGGCGTAGGAATGAGGTAAATTTAGAACCGAAATGCAAAAATCCAACAAACTGCCATAAGCAGCCCACAATACTGGTTGAATGCAATTACTGAATAGTTCTCTTCCTAATCTTTGCCAGTAAAAGTCTCGACTCGGCTCATTGAACACCTCTTCCGGTGGCAATTGGCTTGCTATGAAGCCAGCTAAATAATTCCGGTGCGCCTCCCACATTTGCGTTTGCAGTTGAGTATAAAGTCGAGCTGAAAGTTGAGTTTGCAGTTGGCTTTGCAGTTCGATTTCTAGTTGGCTCCCCAAATAACGTCGCAGTTGTTTTTCTAGCTGGCTGCGAAGTTTTCTCTCAAATTCGCTCCGCAGTTTGCTGCTGGGATTGTCCAATCGACTGACGATTAGATCGGCAGCTTCGTAGGGGCGATCGACAAAAATGATTTCCGGTGCTTTTTTGCCGATCGCACGGTAAGTCGCTTTAATTGTTTCCGCAGCTTGCGAGCGATTTATCGGGCCAGTGGAAAGCGCGATGGCTCTCCACTTTTCCCGATAAACTGGAATCAAAGCTGCTTGTTCAGGCGTCAGTTTTTTAACCTTAGTCTGCGACATACCTCCAACCTTGCGGCTCATATTCGCGCTGAATTCGCACCATCCAATTACCTTCGGGAATTGCGATCGCATGGTGTTCTTCGTGACTCAATAAAGCTGTCGGTGAAAGCACCCGCAAGTACAGAGTGCCGTCTTTTTCGTACAGTTCAGCTTGTCCCTCAATAATCTGGTGAGAATGTCCCGTGACTTCACCTTCGGCGAGAGTTAGGTGAGATTTTTTTTCTCCTTCGATTTTCGGTACGGGGGTGAGAATTACGTCGCCTTGTCGGATGGGTTGCATAGGTTTTTTCTAAATTTTGTTGGCTGGTGTCGATCGATCGAGCTTTTCTACTGCCACTTTATACTACATACGTAATACATTGCTGTCAAGAGCCACAAACAAAATTCCATAACTCTTTGCTGCACTTACAGACGTTATCTTGGAAGGTGAAAGTGCGATAGGAAACAGAAATGCTACAATAGATGCCTGTTTCGAGAAAGTTTTAGGTTTGGATGCCTACCTACGCGCAGCTAGAGGGTTTGTATCGAATCAGTTATTACTTAACCTATTTGGCATTGCAACCTATTCACCTCGTCTGTGTTGACGAGAGAAGCAAAAACTTGTTCGTATTGGCTGGATATGACGAGGAAATTGAGATTGAAATTGCTCCAAATGGGGAGGTATTTTAATGAGCAAAGTAGATTATACTGCAATGTCTGATGGAGAATTGAAGCGTTATTTTCTTAAAAATCGCGGGGATAAAGCTGCACTGCAAGCCTACTTAGACAGGCGGAAAAAGCGGTCTAATTCAATCATAACAAAAGTGGGAGATTCGGATTTCGATACTAAGATTGAGGCAGCCATTCGCCAGCAAATGAAAGAACACAAAGATTAGTCTTGTATCCTAACAATATATTTATAAATGGGGGAGCGATCGCCCAAGCCACTTTTCTTCTAAACCCCAGAAATCCCGCGCCGAAACTCCTTAACTGCTTCAACCCTAGAAGCCATCAGCAAGCAGCGAGACAGCAGGTTGATGTCTAAACCGGGCAGAACTTCGCTTTGGTCAATTTTTTCATATCCGTGCGATCGCAAATGATACAGGCCAAATACTCCGTCTTCCCAAAACCAAACTTCGGGGACTCCTAATGCTTGGTAGCGATTCAATTTGCTTTCTCCCCCACTGGTAAACACTACTTCGATGGCAAGATCGGGGGTAATACCTGTTGACTTGCCAATTAAAAAAGATTCATCAGCTTGTACTGAGACTTCCTGTCCCTTCTCTTGGGTAAAGCTACCCAACGGGTTAAATTCAATGTCTTTTTCCACAAAGTAGTCCATCAGCAAACTTGCGATCGTCCTGCTGAAAGATTCGTGTTCTTGCGAAACAGCCAAGATTTCTACCTGACCTTTGAAATAAAAAAGTCGGATGCCGGGGGAGTCACAAAATCCCTGCTCGATTAGCTTGAATTGTTGCCAATCAATCCCGGAGTGAATTAGGCGCTGGTCTTTTTTTGGTTTGTCTAAGGTTGCTGTCATGGCACGGCCTCCTTTAACTATTTTATAGCAATTTGAATTCGCACAACTTTGCAAGCACATTTGTATGGTGCGTCTGAACCAAAAAACTTGTTTAAATCGAAACGATCGCTCTCTGACACACCATACAAGTTGATTTAACTATTATATTATCCTTGAAATGTGGCAACCGAAACCCGATCGCGCCCTGCTTCTTTCGCCCGATAAAGCGACTCATCGGCGATCGCAATTAGTTCCCCCGGCTGCGACCTCACCTCCGGAATGCAGCAAGCTACACCCAAACTCAGCGTCACATATTCGCTGACAGCCGACTTAGCGTGAGCTATGTGCAAACCCCGCACCTGTTGTGCGATCATTTCAGCTACGCAAGTGGCACCTTCAATATCGGTATTCGGCAAAACTACTACAAATTCTTCTCCACCGTAACGCGCTACTAAATCTGCCGCTCGCTTTACCGAATGCTGGATCACCGCCGCCACTTGCCGCAAACATTCATCCCCCGCTTGGTGACCGTAAGTGTCGTTGTAAAGTTTGAAATAATCAATGTCGCACATAATTAAAGACAGCGGTGCTTCTTCCCTCGCCAAACGTCGCCATTCCGTATCGAGGTATTCATTAAAAGAGTGGCGGTTTCTTACCTCAGTCAAACTGTCGTAATTTGCCAAATAATGCAAGGCTCGATTCACAGTTTCTAACTGCTTTTTCTGCTGCAGCAACTGACGGTTGAGTTCCGCCAACTGCTGTTCGGCTGAATGCGATCGCAACAAATTTCTCACCCTTGCCAGCAATTCCCTCTCGTCAAAAGGCTTTGAAATATAATCGTCAGCACCCGCATCCAAACTTTCGATCCGAGATTCCATCCCAGCTCGCGCGGTCAAAAAGATTACCGGAGTCGATTTCAATTCTGGCGTGTTCCGAATCTCCTTAAGCAAATCCAGCCCGTTTTGCCTGGGCATGATTTGGTCGCTCACAATCAAATTAGGCTGCAAACTTTTGGCTTTTTCTAAACCTTCAACTCCGTCACTCGCGACGGCGACTCGATAGTACGGAGTTAATAAAGTTTGGAGGTAAGCCACCAGAAAATTGTTGTCTTCTACTACCAGCAACAGCGGTAATTCTCTGTTGTCAGTTGTTAATTGTTCCCCATTATTTTTGTCCTCAGAACTTTTAAGTTCCGGCAGCGGGGTCACGGTTGCGCTCCCCCGGACATTTCCCGAGCCGCACTCTCCGGAGCTGAATCCAGTCAGTCCAGCCAATTGGGCGATCGCGCTCACCAACTGATTCGCTTCCACCGGCTTCGACAAATGCCTCTGAAACCCCGCCTCCAGCGCCGATGCCGAATCTTCTTCCTCGATGCCTCCCGTCAGCGCCACCGCCGGCAGCAGTTCCCTGTGCTCGGACATTTCCATTGCTCTGATGCGGCGGATCAAATCGCAGCCGTCGGCTCCCGACACCTCCATATCGCTCACCAACACGTCGGGCCGCGACTGTTGCAACTCGGCCATCGCTTCGGCGGCGCTACCCACTGCTGTTACCTTGGCTCCAAATGCTTCGAGACCTGTTTTGAGAAATTGGCGGATCTCGGCGCTGCTTTCCACTACCAAGACTTGCTTTCCCGCTAGGGGTTTGGAAACCGATCCGGGTCTGCTTTCCCTTTGGGCGATCGCAGCAGTGCGATCGTCGGGTGCATTTTTGTTGGGGCTCGGTAGCAACACCCCAAAGGTCGCCCCCTGACCGAGGCCGGGACTCGAAGCCCAAACACTTCCCCCGTGCAGTTCCACTAACTGCCGCACAATTGAGAGCCCCAGCCCAAGCCGGTGCTGTTCCTTGCTGTGGAAGCTGTCTGCGGGGCGGAAGTAGTCAAAGATGTGCGGCAGAAATTTGGGGTCGATGCCGCAACCGCTGTCGCTGACCCGAATCAAGACGCCGGACGGACTAGGTTCGAGCCGCACTTGAACTGGGTTTAATGTCGATTCTGGGGTGAATTTGATGGCGTTGCTAACGAGGTTCGCGACTACTTGTTGCAAGCGTTCTGAATCTGCAAAAATGTAGTCTACGGCGGGGTCGAAATGTTTTTCTAGGCGGATGTTTTTAGCCTCGGCCTCGGGACGGAGGGTATCGATTACAGATTCTACGATCGACGGGAGGTCAACTTGGCTGATGTTCAGGCACACTTTCCCCCGCAGCAGCCGCGAGAGGTCGAGGAGATTGTCTATTTGCCGGTTTTGTAATTTGGCGTTGCGCTCGATGATTTCCAAAGCGCGGTGGGTGGTGGCTTCGTTGAAATTGCGCGATCGAGCTAGCTGCGTCCATCCCAAAATCGCGCTCAGGGGCGATCGCAGTTCGTGGGAGGCGATCGCCAGAAATTCGTCTTTTGCCCGGTTGGCTTCGGCTTGGGCTGCTTCAACCGCTTTGCGATCGGTGATGTCGAATCCGATCGCCAAATACTGAGAGTGTTTTCCCTTACAGTCCAACAGTGGAACTACTGCTGCGTACACCCAATAATCAGTTCCATTCTTGGCTTTATTCTTAATGTCTCCTTGCCAAACTTCACCTTTGGCAACAGTTGATAGGAGATTTTTGATTATTTCCGAAGATTTATATTCCGAATGGAGGATGCCGAAGTGGCTGCCGATTAGTTCTGCCTGGGAATAGTTGGAGATGGAGCAAACTCGTTCGCTGACATAGTTGATAATTCCTCGCGCGTCAGTTCTCACCGCAAGTGCCGATCGGCCGATCGCTCTTTTAAAATCTAAACATTCTTGCAGCAATGAATCTACCTCTTTTGTGGTAGAAAATTGATCGAGCCGATCGGACACGTTTTTTTGCTGGCGATCGGGCTTATCCTTACTCCGTTGTTGGATTTCCATGGCTTCTATTTTCCCCTGACGGCTGACACCTAATCTACTCGCATCCTGATTCATTATCACAATTTTCTTTCCCGCACCGACGGGTGTAATATTTTGTATCTCTTCTTATTCCTGAAAAATTGGCAGGTACCACATCCACTCGGGAGTCAACTCAATTTTTGTTTATAGTTGGCTAAAGTTTGTCAATCTGAGGACTGATTTTTTAGATCTAGCCGATCGTCGGCTGCTAGCTCATTCGTTTTTATCTTTTATATTTTACTAGGGGTAATCACTGAGAAATTTAGGGTGTGGAGCACACACCGACAGTTGCATTCTTGTTTGAAACGGGTATCTTAACCGTCAACTTTTTTCTCACAATTACTCCTCGTATCTGGCACAAAGTCTCGTCTTCGGCAGGCTTTCGAGTCTGTGGCATTCTGCCTCATCTGCACTGAAGGAGATATATGTGCAGGGCTAGACAGTTCCCAAATGGGGGGCTGGTTTGGGCGCACAAAGTCCCTGTCTGGCGATCGTCCATAACTTATTTTCAATTATTTTCGTCAACATCTTGACAGCTCTGTATATTTTTTGTATTATCAAATGTAATATACCTTCAGAGAAGAGAACCGCCAAACTGCATTGACGCACTCAACTATTAACAATTTGAGGAAAATAGTCTGTGAATTTAGACGCTGTACGCGAGCAATTTGAACAAAGAGCCTTTGATTATGACGGCTTAATTCCTCGCCTTATTCCGCGTTATCGCGAGCAACACGATGTAATATTGCAGTTAATCCCTTCTGAAACTAATGGTAACATAAAAGTTCTGGATTTAGGCGCGGGAACTGGCATACTGTCGGCTATGATTCTGCAAGCATTTCCTCAAGCAAAAGTCCTCGCCTTTGACATCGCCCAAAATATGCTAAAAGCTTGCCAAGCTAACTTGTCCGCTTTCCGAGAACGGCTGACCTTGCAGCAAGGAAACTTTGCCGAAGATGATTTCGGCAGCGGTTACGATTTAGTAGTTTCAGGCTTGGCAATCCACCACCTCGACAGCGCAGGCAAACAACAGCTATTTCACAAACTTTTCCACTCGATGAATCCAGGGGGAGTCTTGCTAATTCGAGATATTGTGACAGGTGCTACTCCCCGGCTGACTGAGCAATACGAACAGTTGTGGCGGCAGTACATGAAAGCTAACGGAGAAGACGATGCAGCCTGGTTTAAAAAATATCGAGAAGAAGATATCCCCTCCTCTGTGGAAGAGCAGACAAAGTGGCTTGCAGAAGCAGGTTTTGCCGACGCTGGATGTCACTGGCGCTATCTAAATTTTGCTATTTTTGGCGGAGTTATTCCCAGGTAGAAGGCATTCGGCAAAAGGCAAAGTTTTTGATAATTATCACAAGATAAAGCTCCTAAAAAATGGCACACCAAATACTTTTTTTCCCGGACGCAGAACCTAATTATGTAGGTGCTGAAGGGCGCAGATTACCGCCATAATTAGCGCGTAAAACCATTTTTTACATCCGGTAATCATTTTACGAAAACCTGTAGAGGCGGGTTCACTCAAGCGCCCTCTGGCAGTGCGAACAGATTCAACAAACCCGCATCCACTCAACGATACAACCCGCTAGTGACATTTTGTAATAGGGGATTTAAAAGCTCAATAAATAAAGTAAAATTATGAACGATTTTCGATTAGTAAAAATCAGCCGATATCTCAGCAAACACCTGCGCCACGCGCCATCGCGCATCGGCATTGAACTCGCTTCCGGTGGCTGGGTTTCTGTTAGCGAACTCCTCGATGCGTGCCAAAAAAATAACTTTCCTGTTCAGCTTGTAGAACTCAAAAAAGTAGTCGCACAAAACGACAAGCAGCGCTTTTCATTTGACGAAACGGGTACTCTAATTCGTGCTAACCAAGGACACAGCGTAGAGGTTGACTTGCAGTTAGAACCCGCTGTTCCCCCAGATATTTTATATCACGGAACAGGTAGCACTGTTGTCGAGTCTATTCTCAGTCAAGGAATTAGGAAAATGTCGCGGCATCACGTTCATTTGTCCGTGAATATCCAGACGGCGCGCCAAGTAGGTGCAAGACATGGCATCCCGGCAGTCTTTACTGTAGATGCCGCAGCCATGCAACGCGACGGTCATACATTTTACTGCTCGGCAAACAAAGTTTGGTTAGTAGATTTTGTGCCGCCCGCTTATCTCAAAATAAGTTGATAATTTTCACTTTTTTTGTAGAATGTGTACCGCAAAAACTGTAAAATAAGAGTAACTAGGAGTTTTGCAAAATGAGTGCGGAAGATATGGGCGATCGCGAAAACAATTTTCATCAAAACAATTCTCCAAATAGAGGCCTGCTAGGATCGGGTTGGCGACCTTTTTACCGTCAATTAGATTGGGAACACCTGGTACATTTAGCATCTAGCGATCCCTTAGAACTAGCTCAAAAAACTTTAGGGGCAGCTAGCGACATTGCCGACGCAATGGGACGACACCAATATACTTGGTGGGCAAATATGTTAAATGTATTCTCGGAAAATACGCGCTACGAAATTGATGAATTTTGGGATTACATTACTCCGCAGCCAGTTTACCCGGATTACCGCTACAAAGACGTTTTAGTTACCGAAACGCCTGTGGTGCAATTTGTCAGCCGCGCTAGCATTCCCATCGACTACGTTCTCAACAAACTCCAAGAGATTACTGTTTTTAAAGTTCTCGATTTGCTGGGAAAACCGGATGCAATTACCCAGTCTTTTATGGAGCGACATTTTTCTTATCCTCCGGAGCGGTTTGTTAGCTGGGAACGCTTGGAAGTTTTGGGTACTGTGTATGCTTCTTGGGCCCGCTTCGGCTGCTGGCTGCAAATTGACAGCTACGACAGGGGAAGACGCTGCTACACTCTAATTTGCCAAGATATGGCGCCGCTCGTTAGCAAGGCAACTTATAATTTAGCGGTGATTCTGGGCGGGTACAAAAGCCGCGTCGGACAGGTTCACAGCCAGTTCCCAATTCGCACTTTTTCTGCGGAGGTTCAAAGTTTTACCGATACAGTTCAGCAGGCAATTTTGGATCAAAATCAGTTGGCTGTTTTGGTCAGTGGCGAACCGGGGACGGGCAAAACTGCTTGGACGCAAGCGGTAGCAAAGGAAATTTTAGTGCCGCTGGGTTATGTGATTTTTATCTTAGACCACGATGCGGTGGAAAATTTTGTGCCTCCGAGTTATTTAGAGCGGATTTGTATTATTATCAACGAGGCTGATAATTTGGCTCAAGATCGATCGACTGCTGAAGCCCAACGCACTAACAAAACTGAACACATTTTGAGTTTGCTGGATGGAACTTTGTATCAAAGCGTCATCGACGAACACGGCATTCAATTTCAGCAAAAACTCGTAATTTTGATGACTTGCAACACCACTGAAAGATTAGATCCTGCAATGTTACGCAAAGGGAGAGTGGATTTTACCAGTGAATTTACGCACAAATTTGTTTGAGCGCTCTCTTGCATTCTCAAGCTATCTGGCGATCGCACTGGCTACACGATCTCAACCATGTTCGATGTGGGATTTTCAATTAAAGAATTTGGAATGACTGAGGAAGCTCATGATTTGGAGCGCGGGCCTACAGTTGCATTCTTTTGGGAACTTGTATAAAATACCGAACAATCACCAGGAAATCTTCTGAATATCAAAGTTTGGGGGAAACTTTCTTGAGTACCTATAGACCATGGGTGTCAACAATCGCCTAAAACCCTTTGTCTCTCTCGTTTTTGGCCTAGTGTCGCTGCCCTCTTGCGCCCCCGCACAGTCGGGGCAGGCAAGAGATCGCTCCAGTCTCCTGCGACTATTCGGGGGCGCGGGCGCGATCTATGCCTAATGGTCAAACAGCAAGCGGGCACTAGCTTTGGTCTTAAGTTGATAGCAATGCCTATAGACATATCCCCATCAAAAATGATATCAATGATGGGTGAGACCCTCTAGGGATATCTACCGAGAGAGCACATCAGGGGAAAACAGCATTTTTGGTCTCAAACAGAATTTTTCAGACTTGACAGCTATGGAGGAAATCCCAAACCGTGCACACTAAGCCAGTTCAGCAAAAAAGTCAGGGACTGGGAAGGTACGTTGACGGGACTGTCCCGCTCGCCCAACAACCCGCAGAGGCAGCCGTGTCCGAGAGTAAAGACCGATTTCGGCGGTTTGTGGAGCGCTCCGCCGAGGCCGTGGCAATGGTAGATTGTGAAATGCGCTATCTGTCGGTTTCTCGTCGCTGGGAAACAGATTGCGGGTTGGGCGACGGCGAGGCCATCGGCCGATCTCATTGGGAACTCTTCCCGAATCTCCCGGAATATTGGGAGCAAAATGCCCAGGCTTGTTTGACGGGAGTTTTGCAATACAGCGAGTTTGTGGCAGGGCGATCGATCGCATCTGTATCAGGAAAAATCGCAAGCGGCTCTGTCAGCGAGTCGGTAAAATGGGTATTTCAGCCTTGGACAAATAGCAACGGTGCGATCGGCGGTTTGATTTTGTTTGCGTCTAAGATAGCTGAGGCTCCCGCTCAAACTAATTGCTTTCATAAATTTCAGTCCGAGCTCAAGAGCAAGCAGTTAGAAACTATACCGCAACTAACTCAAATTGCCCTCGAAAATGCTGCTGATACAATCTTTTTTACTACGTCCGACGGTCAAATTTGCTACGCAAACAAAGCCGCTTGCCATCTTTTCGGCTACTCGGAATCGGAACTGCTAAACATGAGGGTTAGCGACATCGATTCGCAGTTGCCAGCATCGGATTGGCGAGAACACTGGGCTCAACTGAAGCAGCAAACCAACCTCACTTTTGAAACCAGTTACAAAACCAAAGACGGCCCCAGTTTTCCCGTTGAAGTTAAAGTCAATTATATAGAATACGGCGGCTGCGAATACCGCTGCGCGATCGCCCGCGACATTTCGGCTCGCCGAGTAGCAGAATCAGCGCTTTTAGAGGCGAAAGAGCAACTTCAAGCGGTTTTGGACGCCGTGCCGGGATTAGTTTCTTGGGTAAGTTCAGATTTGCGCTACTTGGGAGTAAACCGACATTTAGCTAGCGCTTACAAAATGCCTGCCGAACTATTTATCGGTCAAAAAGTAGGTTTTTTAGATACAAGTCCCAAATTTAACGATTTAGTATACGATTTTTTTGCCAACCATAAAAAGAAGACATCTCAAGAAGTAACAGCGAGCATCAGAGGAGAAAATAAAACTTATCTAATTGTCGCTCAAAAATACCATAACAGTACGGCGGCGGTATTTGTCGGATTGGATATTACAGACAGCAAACAGTCTCTTTTAGCTTTGCAAGAATCCGAAGAACGCCTGCGACAACAAGCGGCTAAATTAGAGCAGACGCTGTTAATTTTGCAGCGAACTCAAACTCAACTGATTCAAACAGAAAAAATGTCATCCCTGGGGCAGTTGGTAGCAGGAATAGCGCACGAAATTAATAATCCAGTTAGTTTTATTTCCGGCAATGTCAGCCACGCCACCGGCTACATTCAAGAACTGCTGCGAGCGATCGACGTTTACCAAAAGTATTATCCCCATCCCGTGCCGGAAATTCAAGACTTGATGGAAGAATTAGACTTAGACTTCATCAAAAAAGACTTGCCAAAACTGCTAAATTCAATGAAAGTCGGTTCGGAAAGGATTCGCGATGTCGTGCGATCGCTCCGGTTGTTCTCGCGTACCGACGAAGCCCAAATGAAGCCTGCTGATATCCATGAAGGTTTGGACAGCACTTTGCTGATCTTGCAAAATCGCCTGCAAGCTAAAGGGGGACGGCCGGGGATTTCTCTAGTTAAAGAGTACGGAGATTTGCCGCAAGTTCACTGCTATGCGGGACACTTAAACCAAGTGTTCATGCACTTGTTGACAAATGCGATCGACGCTTTGGAAGAAGGGGGGAGACATCACGAAAAGTATGGTAAAAATCAAAATCAGTCTTACTTGTCTTCAGGCAGGTCGAACTCTGAAAAATTCAATCCCGAAATTCGGATTCGGACCTCCGTGGTAGGGGAAAACGAAATTGCGATCGCCATTAGTGACAACGGCCCTGGCATGACTGAAGAAGTCCTCGACTGCATCTTTGACCCTTTGTTTACCACTAAATCTCCAGACACGAGCACTGGTTTGGGTCTAGCAATATCCCAGCATTTAGTAGTAGAAAAGCACGGCGGTAAGTTGCACTGTGTTTCGCGTCCGGGAGAGGGAACAGAGTTGATCATTAGAATTGCAATCGGCAACGATTAATTAGCTGTTTACAAATAGGAAATAATATGGTTATTGAGTGGCTCAAATTTAAAGTACCTCAAGAAAAGTGGGAGCCGTTTATTCAGCGAGATCAGGAAGTTTGGACGGCGGGACTAAAAAGTTGCGACGGTTTTTTAGGCAAAGAAGTTTGGGTAGATCCGGTGGAAAATGAGGTGGTGATGTTGATTCGCTGGGAAACTAGGGAGAAGTGGAAGTCTGTACCACAAAGCACAATCGAGGAGTTGGATGCCAAAATGGGCGATTTGCAAATTGCGATCGCGGAAAGTCGCGAATATCAAGTCCGCAAGTTTTTGCATTAGTTAGTCAGCAGTCAGTTGATGGTGTTAATTTTTGAAAGATTAATCATAAGTTTTACCTTGATTGTACCGCAGACATCGATTGGGTATTTGGTGTGAAGGGCGATCCATCTTGGTAGAATCATCGCAGTGTTGGGTATTTGGTGTTAGAGGCGATCGCACCACCCCTTGCTTTCCACCTATGCAACCACAGATAACCTGGAAACTTTCGGATCTGATTTGTTGTGCTGTGTGCGCTACCTAGACAGTGACAGACTTGGCAATTTTTGCCAGCAATCGCAACGCTTCATTGACAGAAGCTGAGTCTCGAAATATTTCTGCTACGTCTGGATCGAGAATCACAACATTACTTGATTTCATATAGGCTTCATAGTATTTGCCACGGACACCACCTGAAAAATCGTATTCAGGCCTCATCTCGTCATTAATTGTTACTTCAGGTTCCTGACTCATAGCTTTTTCTCTCTTGTCGGGTGGCTAAACGGGCGCTGATTAAACGCACTTCACCTTCTCGTTCTGTATGGGACACAACAAAAAGGCGCTGTAAATTTGACTGACCGATCGTTAAAAGACGGAACTCACCTACAGAGTGGTTAGGGTCAGAAATTGTAATAGCCAGTGGATCTCCGAAGACAGTGACAGCTTCTTCAAAAGACACACCATGCTTTTTGGCATTACTAATCGCTTTGTTTGAGTCCCACTGAAACTTCATATATCTATTCTACTCTCAAGCAGAAGAGGGAGGTTGGCAATTGCCTAGCTTACTGGTCTATTTTACTATTTAGGGCAAAATGGCGAAAATCAAAAATGTCAATGTGACTGACTTCTAGGAACTCATAGACGAGGAGGGATGTTGAACTGGTGCTGTAGCGCTGTCATGGCTCTCTCGGCTGGAATACCTTCACCTCGATCAAAGCTTTCGAGTCCTTTGCGGATGCCGATGATAGCTTCGAGGTAGTCGATACGCTCTAGCAGGTGTTCGTAGGTATTAAGTTGGGGGTTTGGAGTGGATTTTAGCGATCGTACCAAACTCAGAAGATCCGCAAGCAGTTCGTCAGGGGTGCTATCGATTTCTTGGATGAGGAGTTCTTTGATCGTCATCGCGGCATCTCACGATGATTGATACTTTGATTGTAACGAGTGTCGATCGCTATGAGTTTTGATGGGCCATCGGTACCAGTACAATCATTGCAGTGTTTGGTATTTAGTGTTAGGGGCGATCGCTCTTGATGCGTGATGGGCGATCCCTGTCAGTAAAATCGTCGCAGTGGAAGGGGGGCTATTGATAAGATTGTGATGAGAAAAAGAGATGGGATTTTGGCGTTGCTGAATACAGCTAGGAATTCAGATTTCCCAATTGCTATAAACCTTCGGAGGGTTAGTTTTGTAACTTCCCATAAAAGTTGATTCATACCGTGAATCAGCAACGCCGAATTTTTCCGAGATAAAGGATTAGCAGAAATCGATAACTGCGAAGCGCTCATTCACCGCTACCAAGGCAACCCGTTATGGTTAAAAAGCGTGGCGAATTTGATTCAAGAGTTGGGAATCGGCGCGACAGAGTTATTAATAGATGATACCATATTCTTACCCGAAGATTTGAAAGATGTTTTACAACAGCAGTTCGATCGCACTTCCGAACTCGAAAAACAAGTCATGTCATTGTTGGCGACAGAAAACCAGCCAGTCAACTTCGCGAAATTGGTACAAAACGGACACATATCATCATCAGATTTGCTAAACGCATTGCAATCTCTATCGCGGCGCTGCTTGATCGAACAACAGGAAAGTCTTTACACTTTGCCACCTGTACTGAAGCAATATATCAAAGGGTTGTAACCAAATTAGTCCTGGACGCATAAATACCAAAGAAACCGGGTTTTTTACCGAGTCAGCAGGCTGCGACGAAGTATTCTTGTAAAAAAATCCGGTTTCTGAACCCCATGCGTCCAGGACTAATTTTAAGAAAGTTTTGCATAGAGAGCTGAAATAAAATTAAGGCTTAAAAAGCCTACTGCAAGTACGAGAAGGATAAAAATGGCGATACTGAAAATAGACTTTAGCCGATCGCCAATTCCGGGTTTTTCTGAGTTCATTGGTCAATTTTTACAGTAAATTTGCTCCGGGCCATTGAGAAATAGTGAATTATACCAATGCGCGAACAAAAAGGCAACTCCCGACAATCTCCAAACGACGATCGTCCTCAGTAGGTCGCCTTTTGTTAACTTTTAATCTAAAATCTAAAATCTAAAATAGTCTTAGGCATTTTTCAGTTAGCCCGGACAGCTATTGTCGATCGCCCGAACCCGATGACCCTAACTCCTGTAAAATAGAGGGCGCGTTGGGGCGAACCTTTTAACAGCCGGAATTGGGCGCGATCGTCACAGGCTCCCAAATACATAATAATATGGCAGTCATCCTTAACTTACTCACAAAGGTAAAAATAGAAGAGTGCCGAGAAATAATCTAAAACATATAACTGAAAATAAGGATAGAAATCGATGCTCCACCCAGTCTCGCAACCTTACCCACAACGAGCAAATACTATGACCCAAAGAGCCGTGCGGAAGCCAAAACCCTCTGTTGCAAACCGCTTGAGACCAAGTTTTCCTCAAAGGCACTGGCTGGAGCTGGCAGAGTACGCCTCTCTGGCGGCCTCTGGTGTGGGTTCCCTGGCGGTGGCAGTGTCGGGCCAAGCTTTTTACGGGGTGGCTCCCCTAACTTTGGCTTTGTCGCTGAATGTTGCTAACCGGTATCGCTTCGAGCAGCAAGTGCGGGTGCATCAACATTCGGAAATGGCCCAAGTCCAAAAGTCTGTCAATAAAGTCGAAAAAACGGCGGTGACGGTAATTGTTAAATTACGCAGGCAGTTGTCTGCAGATATTGCAGCGCTGCGCCAGCAAATGGCGGCAATGCCTAGGGCAGAAGGCTTTGAGGATTCTCTCGACATTCAGCGACAGTTGCTGAGTTTAGGAGAGTCGGTAGCTTCTTTGCAAGAAATCGTGGCGTCTGCTGTGCTCGATGTCCGCCAGCAGGTGAGCGAACAACTGCAAGATTTATCGATCGATCAACGGGCGAATCTCCAAGCTGTGGAACAGGCTATAGAGCAACTGCAAAGTGCGACGCAAGGCTTGACAGAAACTTCTATCACCCGAGACGACTGGGAAGTAGTAAATACTCGATTTTTGGAAATCCAGAAAGTCATGGCCAATTTGCAAAGCCAACTGCAAGCTCCCGCGCACCAATCAACGGCGGATTTGTCTATCGTCCAAGCTCAAATCCACCGTTTGGAACACGAGCAGCAAGAAGTTGTCAAACCTCACCTCAAGCGCTTAATCTCGGTTGTCAAGGAGTTGCAGCATATACAAGAGAGTAGTCATTAGTCATTAGTAAGCAATCATTAGTCATCAGTCAGAAGGAAGATTTTTCGACTCAGAGATTCTGCGACTCACGCCCGATCGAGTCCAAATTTTTCGACAACTGTGTTACAAAATGAAAAGCTAATCTGTCTATTTCACCTGTTTTCAACCTGTTACAAGAAAAATCAATGACTGCAACCGTAACTATTGCTGATAACCCGTTACTAATCGGTCAAGGATTGCCTCCATTTGACGCGATCGAACCAGAACACGTAGTCCCCGCTGTTACTCAACTGCTGACCGAACTAGAAGCCTCGCTAGCTGACTTAGAATCATCTGTAGAGCCGACTTGGAGCGGCTTAGTAGAACCATTGCAGCGACTCGGAGAGCGTTTAAATTGGAGCTGGAGCATTGTCGGACATTTGATGGGCGTAAAAAATAGCCCGGAACTGCGATCGGCTCACGAAACAGTGCAGCCGGAAGTAGTAAAATTTTGGAGCAAGCTCAGTCAAAGCAAACCGCTTTATGAAGCTTTTAAAGCGCTGCGGGCCAGCGAAAATTGGGATAGCTTAGAGTCAGCTCAAAAGCGAATTGTCGAAGCCGCTCTCCGAGACGCCCAACTCTCCGGCGTCGGTTTAGAAGGCGAGCAAAAAGAGCGTTTTAATGCCATTCAATTAGAATTGGCGGAAATTACTACCCAATTTTCCAATCACGTCCTCGACGCTACCAAAGCATTCAGCATCACCCTCACAAACAAAGACGAAATTGACGGTTTACCGCCGAGTTTGTTGAGTTTAGCAGCTCAAGCCGCTCGCAGCGCCGGCGAAGAAAATGCGGATGCCGAAAACGGCCCTTGGCGGATTACTTTAGACTTTCCGAGTTACGGCCCTTTCATGCAGCACAGCACCCGCCGCGACTTGCGCGAAAAGTTGTACAAAGCTTTTATCGGCAGAGCAAGTAGCGGAGAATTGAATAACTGGCCGTTGACCGATCGCATTTTGGCTTTGCGCCAGGAAAAAGCTGCTTTGCTCGGGTTTAGCAGTTATGCCGAATTGAGCTTGGCGAGCAAAATGGCTCCCGACGTTGCAGCAGTGGAAGCTTTATTAGAAGAATTGCGCCAGGCTAGTTATGATGCTGCTGTCAAAGATTTAAAAGATTTGAAAGATTTTGCGGCAGAAAAAGGCGCGGCGGAAGCTGGAGATTTGAAGCACTGGGATGTAGGTTTTTGGTCGGAACGGCGCCGGGAAGAAAAGTTTGCTTTTAGTGCAGAAGAATTGCGGCCTTATTTTGCTTTGCCACAGGTATTAGAGGGTTTATTTGGATTAGTAAAGCGGCTGTTCGGCGTGACAGTAACTGCGGCGGACGGTCAAACTCCTGTCTGGCACAAAGATGTGCGCTATTTCCAAATAGATGATGAAGCAGGAAATACGATCGCCAATTTCTATTTAGACCCCTACAGCCGCCCCGAGGAAAAGCGCGGCGGTGCTTGGATGGACGAGTGCGTGGTGCGCGCTAAATTTGTGGAAGCAGGAAAAACAACTACGCGGTTGCCGGTGGCTTATTTGGTGTGCAACCAAAGTCCTCCGGTTGACGGCAAACCGAGTTTAATGACTTTCTTGGAAGTCGAAACTTTGTTTCACGAATTCGGTCACGGTTTGCAGCATATGCTGACAACAGTAGACTATCCCGGGGCTTCGGGCATCAATAATGTTGAGTGGGATGCGGTGGAATTGCCCAGTCAATTTATGGAAAATTGGTGTTACGATCGCGCCACTTTGTTCGGGATGGCAAAGCATTACGAAACCGGGGAAACTTTGCCGGAACACTACTACCAAAAACTGCTAGCAGCGCGCCACTACATGAGCGGCAGCGTCATGCTCAGGCAAGTACATTTTAGCAGCGTTGACATCGAATTGCACCACCGCTATCGATCGGGCGGCAGCGAAACTGTAGCCGATGTCCGCAACCGCATCGCTAAAACTACCACTGTTTTGCCTCCTCTGGAAGAAGACGCATTTTTGTGCGCTTTCGGACACATTTTTGCGGGTGGCTATGCGGCGGGGTATTACAGTTATAAATGGGCGGAAGTGCTCAGCGCTGATGCTTTTGCGGCGTTTGAGGAAGCGGGTTTGGAAGATGAAAGTGCGATCGCCTCTACAGGTAAGCGCTTCCGAGATACAGTGTTAGGATTGGGCGGCAGTTTGCACCCGATGGAAGTGTTTAAAACTTTCCGTGGACGCGAACCGAGCACTAAAGCTTTGTTGAGACACAGCGGTTTAGTTGCTGCTTAATCTGGCTTAATCTAGTGTGGAATAAGTGGGGATTAAGGCGGGTGAATTTATCTGCATTAATCCCTGTTTTTTGTTGGACAATATTTAGGCATCTCCTGTATGTTTAGGGTGCGGTATGGCTGAAGTCTTACCGCTATCCAGAAGATTCCAGGTTTATGAATTACACCACAGAGCGTTCGATACCCGTAGGGGCATCGCGAAAGCCTTTGTCCCTACACTTCATAAACCTGGAACACGCTATAATTCATGCGTAAAACAACTTTTTGCGTAAGTTTTATTGTTATAAAATTGATAATTGGAGCCACACTTTTTTTATTTGTATTAAAAGAACTAAAATTTTCAGTACAAACCCATTTTATTGTAGAACATCATGCAATAAACATCTGTAGTTTGGCACATCATCCCCAATTTTTTGGTGAAAAATCGGGCAGAAAGTGCGATCGCCAGCAGCTTTTAGTTTAGGTTGGAAAGCTCATCAAAGCAGCATCAGTCTTAATACTGTTAGTATAGACTTCGATTTGCGAATATTTACTGTCATTTATCACTGATTATATTTAATATTCCCTCTTCCGGAGATTAAATTTATATTTCGCAACATTTACGGGTTGTTTTCTCGATACAGCTAATGCTTTTATTTGCAACTAAAAATCGATGCTTTTACGGAATCTTTAAGATAGAGTGGCAACAGCGAGTCTTTTTTAAATTTTTGATAAAGAACGGGGTACTCGGCGTCAAAAGGGTAAAATTTTTAGGTAAAAACTAAAAAACTTATTTGGGATTAATTTGAGAATTATCAAAAAAAATTTTTGTATATTATATGATAAAAAGTAAGGATTAATAGTCAATCGTTCACCTACAGATTAAGATTTTCATGGATATTCAATTAATTAATATCGGTTTTGGTAACATTGTGTCTGCTAATCGAGTGATTGCCATTGTCAGTCCCGAGTCAGCGCCAATTAAGCGGATTATTACTGATGCGCGGGAGCGGGGACAACTGGTTGACGCAACTTACGGCCGCCGCACGAGAGCGGTAATTATTACAGATTCGAGTCACGTCATCCTCTCGGCGATTCAGCCGGAAACGGTTGCTAATCGTTTTGTGGTGAGCAAAGACGGTCAAGGTCGGGATGATTGAGGTTTGTCAGTTGCAATTTGAGCGTTTACAGTCTAAAGTAAGCGGAAACTTAAATTGTTACACGTTTCTATTCTAAAGATGAAATCTGGTAAATTAATTGTTCTGACAGGGCCTAGCGGTGTGGGGAAAGGCACCTTAGTACGATCGCTCCTCAATCGCCATCCCGAATTGTATCTTTCGGTATCGGTGACAACTCGATCGCCCCGTGAGGGAGAAATTGAGGGACAGCACTACTATTTTGTCAGCCGCAGCCGCTTTGAACAAATGGTTGAGGCTGGAGAGTTGGCGGAATGGGCCGAGTTTGCCGGTAATTTTTACGGTACTCCTTATTTTGGTCTCAAGCAAGGAATTGGTGAGGGAAAATGGGTAATCCTCGAAATAGAGTTGGAAGGGGCTAGGCAAATTAGGAATAATTTTCCAGAGGCGCTGCGAATTTTTATTTTACCTCCTTCTTGGGAAGAATTGGAACGGCGCTTGCGGAGTCGGGGTCAAGATTCCGAAAGTGCGATCGCCCGTCGGTTGCTGCGGGCTAAAGAGGAAATTGAAGCTGCAGGGGAATTCGATTT
Organism: Microcoleus sp. B3-A4; assembly: GCF_036705385.1. NCBI lineage: Bacteria > Bacillati > Cyanobacteriota > Cyanophyceae > Oscillatoriales > Microcoleaceae > Microcoleus > Microcoleus sp. B3-A4. Next base: position 74,080 of record NZ_JAUBUI010000020.1, read on the forward strand.
CCAAGTTGTTAATGACGAGTTGGAAGTTGCTTTGAAAAAGCTAGAATCAATACTTAATTTGGTTGAGCTTTCAGGAAATTAATGACTGATAACTAATGACCAATGACTAATAACTAATGACTAATCACTAATGACTAATAACTAATGACTAATTACCCATTTCTCCGTCCTGGCTAAAACTTCGCTACTTTGTTTGATAGCAACACAAACTTTTAAGTTCAATTCCAGAATATTCAATGAAGGCGAAAATTTTCTCAAAGGTTCAATTTCGCGAGCAGAACAGCCTAACATTTCCATATAAGCTAGCGTCCAGCCAATAGCTGCAATGTCCCCTATAGCGCCTTCTCCGGCGCAAAGGTAACAACCCAATTCGCCCTCCGCCCCACACTCAGGACAAACCCAATTGCCCAGTTGTGAATGGGGCAGATTTGTGCGGGAGGCGGATGCAATTGTTAATGCTTTAATATGATTTTGAACTACTTGTTTAAAACCTCGGTTTAGGTTGCTGCGCTGGTCGGAATTACCGTGCGATCGCCCGCTTGCTACTGCTTGCTGTTGTGGCGAAGCAAGAGAGGCTGTTTGGTTCTCCTTGGTTACTCTAGATTCGCCTAGGTTCGCAGTTAGCTGAATACCATAGTCTTTCGACTCCGCAGTCTGAGAGTGGTTGAGTGCGCTGGAGGAATCGGGTTCGGAAGTTGTGAAGGAGGTTTCTATTTGATCGGCAAAATCTTGCATTGAGAGGTGATGTTCGATCGCCAAAGACCACGTTCTTTTATGTCGGAGGTCGCCGTATTTTCTGGCTTCTTCCTCAGTAATGCCGATCGCCGCAGCCTCTTGGCGCAGCACATTCATGGAAGTCATTGTATCTGATATCATGAGTTTGTTTGCAGTTAAATTTACGATCGCCGACTCAGCCTACAAATAAATTACCTTAGATATACTACAATAGTCCGGACTATTTTGAGATCCTAGTCGGAAACCCTTGATTTTCCGTTACGAAGTCGATTCTGCAATCGCCCTGAAACCCTTATTTTACGCTTGGCAATCACAGACTGTCCGAAGTATTGATAGTAGCCTAAATCTAAAATCTAAAATCTAAAATCTAAAATTGGATGAGTTCAATTCTTCCCGATACAACTTTATCTGTTGCCGGACTAACATCATACCTGCAAGACTTGTTGCAGGGCGATCGCTATTTGCGATCAGTTTGGCTGACAGGGGAGGTGACTAACGTTTCGCCATACCCGACAGCCTGCTATTTTACTCTGTCCGATCCTGACAAAAGTGCTGCGATTCGCTGCGTGGCTTGGAACAATCAGGGGCAAAAATTGGTGCAAATCCCAGTAAAAGGGGAACAGTTGCTCGTTTTGGGAAGCATCCGGGTTTACAACAAGCGTGGTGAGTACCAGTTGAATGTAGTGGAATTGCTACCGGCTGGGGAAGGATTGCAGGCTTTGCGGTTACAGCAGTTACGATCGCGCTTGGATGCGGAGGGTTTCTTCGATCCCGCCAGAAAGCGCGAAATTCCCGCACACCCGCAAATTGTCGCCGTTGTAGCTTCCGATAGCAGCGCTGCTTGGGGGGACATTCAGCGCACCCTAGCTCAAAGATATCCGGGTTTGCGGGTGTTGCTGTCGCACACAAAGGTGGAGGGAGAATCGGCTGTTGCGGAAATTGTCCGGGCGATCGCCCGTGTAGAATGGGACGGTAGGGCTGATGTGATAATTTTAGCCCGTGGTGGCGGTTCTGCGGATAGTTTGGCTTGTTTTAATGATGAGAGAGTTGTCAGGGCGATCGCCAATTGTGCGATTCCAATTATCACTGGTATCGGGCACGAAAGAGATGAATCTCTCGCCGATTTAGTAGCAGATAAACGAGCCCACACTCCGACTGCTGCGGCCGCTCAAGCTGTACCAATTTTAGCAGATCTTTACTTTGAACACAAGCAGCGAATGGTCAATTTAGCAAGTGCTGTGCGGGCCAGATTTCAGGCTGAAGAAGAGCATTTGCAACTGTTACAAAACCGATTAAAACGCTTACCTGCGACATCCCGAACTTTGCGGCAAGCAACTGGTAAACTGGAAATATTGCAAGAAAAGTTATCCGCACTGAATCCGGCTGCCGTTTTGCAAAGGGGTTATGCGGCGGTAATCCAAAGTGATGGTACGATCGTTCGCACAACTGACGGTTTGGAATTGGGAGAGGAATTGACTGTGAGGTTGAGTCGGGGCGTGCTGAAAGTTAAGATTGTAGAAGTATTGGATGCGGAAGAAAAGTTATGATTGATTCGCAGTTGCGCCAGTCTGACTGGAATTATGAGGAAACGGTCGATCGAATTGAAGCGATTATCGATCGGGTGGAATCGGGAGAGTTGCCTCTAGAGAAGGTTTTCGAGCAGTTTGGGGTGGCTGTGGAGTGTTGGCAGCAGTGCGAAAGCTTTTTGGCGCGGGGGAAGGAACAGATGGATTTGTCGATCGAGCTTTTGGCTGCGGAACCCGATTTTTAACCGGAGATAAACTCGGATTAATGTGGATGAAATAGCGCGTTTTGCCGAAAGTCCGATAGGGAATTAATTCGCTGTATTCTAGCAAAACTCCTCGGTATGATGAGTGTTAAACTCATGATACTAAACCAGGGTTGGCTACCCCCTTTCTCATTACCAAACGCAGAATCAACATGGACATTCTTTGCGTACAAACCGGGTTACTTTGCATCACTCCTTTATTTAAATTTTTGAGTCAGATTCATTTTCCGATATTGCTTGATACTCCAAAAGCTGTTGCCCTCGGATAATCCACAATTTACCCGTAACTTCTGCCGCATCCAATCCGCGAATTAATATTTCTACTGCCCCTTGCCAATCTTGCGGTTTCGCTTGAGAAGGCAGACGCAGTAACACAATCCCAGAATAAGTAAGTAGGCGGGATTAAACTGAACGATGTAACTTTATGTAAACATTGCTCAGTCAGCCACGCTTAGGGCTAAGGATACTTTACCATCGTTTACATAGTTGGGTTTTACACCGCCTACCTAGTTAAGCTGTACCATCCATGAACACAGACACGCGCACGCGGCCGAACTGGTTAATGAAGGAGTCAGTCTCCATACTATCGGCAGGGGGCTCGGCTATCCTTAGATGAATATTAGAAAAAATACTAGCCTGTTGCCTGCGATACTAAGTTGTTGGAGCGAATTCAGTAGGGTCAGACAAGTCAATTTCAAGAAGCCTTGAGTCTTGTAAACAGATCTTGATTATCTAGCGACAGATTAAAAACCGCTAAAGTGAGGGGTCAGCATTGGGTAATCTGCGAAATGTTTACGCTTCCCTGGGCAACTCGGCCAAGGCGATTGAGTACCATCAGCAGTCGTTGACCATCGCCTGTAATGTTCATAACTGCCAAAAATCGAGAGCCAAACATGATTAGACTTCCTGGAATTAAAGTTTTAGCCCAAATTTACGAAAGTGCCAATTCCCTGGTGTATCGGGGAATTAGAGAACAAGATCACAAAACAGTAATTCTCAAAGTTCTGAAACAAGACTATCCCACGCCCTTTGAGCTAACCCGATATAAGCAGGAATATGAAATCACCCGCAATCTGGACATAGATGGTGTGGTTAAACCTTATGCCTTAGAACCGTATCAAAGAACTTTGGTTATTATCTTAGAGGATTTTGGCGCATCATCCTTAAAAAAATTGATGAATTACCGTGTAGAGAGGAATGGCTTTGCACCCCTACCAGAATTTTTCAACATCGCTATCAGAACGGCTGAGATTTTAGGTACTATTCACGCTGCCAATGTCATCCACAAAGATATTAATCCTGCCAACATTGTCTTTAACCCAGAAACAGGAATTATCAAAATCATTGACTTTGGTATCTCCACTCAATTAACCCGCGAAAATCCTACGCTGAAAAATCCCAATGTTTTAGAAGGCACTTTAGCCTATATATCACCGGAGCAAACGGGACGAATGAATCGTTCTTTAGATTACCGCACTGACTTTTACTCTCTCGGCGTTACCTTCTACGAACTACTTACGGGACAGTTACCTTTTGAAAGTACCGATGCGTTGGAACTGGTGCATTGTCATATCGCCAAACAGCCAATACCCCCTCATCTTTTAGGAGGAGGAGAGGGGGAGAGAGGGAGAGGGGGAGAACCTTGTCCTAAAGCGGTTTCGGATATTGTCATGAAGCTGATGGCAAAAATGGCAGAGGAACGATATCAAAGTGCTTGGGGACTCAAAGCTGATTTAGAAGAATGTCTCTTTCAGTTACAAGCTCATGGGACTATAGCAGATTTCCCTCTCGGTTCTAAGGATATTTCCGACAAGTTTCAAATTCCCCAAAAGCTTTACGGACGAGACTCAGAAGTTAAAACTTTACTAACAGCGTTTGACCGAGTGAGTCAAGGCACAACTGAAATGATGCTAGTGGCAGGTTATTCCGGCATCGGTAAATCAGTATTGGTGGCAGAAGTTCATAAACCCATCACTCAAAAGCGCGGCTATTTCATCTGGGGAAAATTTGACCAGTTTCAGCGTAATATTCCCTACTCAGCTTTTGTCAGTGCCTTTCAGGGATTGATGCGCCAACTGTTAACCGAAAGCGAAGCACAACTAAACCTTTGGCGAGAAAAACTCCTTGCTGCTTTTGGTTCCAATGGACAAGTGATTATTGAAGTGATTCCCGAAGTGGAATTGATTATAGGCAAGCAACCACTCGTGCCGGAATTAAGCCCCGCTGAGTCCCATAATCGCTTTAATCTGGTTTTCCAAAACTTCATTCGGGCATTTTGTGCAAAAGAGCATCCCTTGGTCATCTTTCTGGACGATTTGCAGTGGGCAGACTCCGCAACGCTCAAGTTAATCGAACTGATGATGACGGATGCGGATACGCAATACCTGTTTCTCATTGGGGCGTATCGGGATAACGAAGTCAACCCCACTCATCCGTTGATGATGACTCTTGATGGGCTACGGAATGTTGGGGCAACTATCAACTTTATTACCTTAGCTCCCTTAGATAGCAAGCATATTTGCCAGTTAATTGCCGATACTTTGCACAGTGATGCCTCTTCAGTAAAACCCTTGGCCGAGTTGGTAGTGCATAAAACTGGAGGCAATCCTTTCTTTGTCTATGAGTTTCTCAAAACCCTACATACCGAAAACCTGATAACTTTTGATTTTGAACGTCACGGCTGGCAGTGGGATATTTCAAACATTGAAGCTAAGGGCATTACTGACAATGTGGTGGAGTTGATGATTGGTAAGGTGAAGAAACTGCCTCCAGTTACACAGCAAGTTTTACGCTTAGCAGCTTGTGTAGGTGCTGATTTCGACTTAAGCACCCTTTCTATCATCAGTGAAAGATCTACATCGGAAGTTTATAAAGACCTAACAGCAGCAGTTCAGTCCGGGTTAATCTTGCCCACATCCGAGTTGGATGAAGAACTGTTAATTCAAGATTATAAATTCCTGCATGACCGGGTACAGCAAGCAGCTTACTCGCTGATTGACGAAAAAGATAAACAAGAAATTCACTTAAAAATTGGTGGCATTCTGTTGAAAATTTTTGAAAAAGATGAGTTAGAAGAACGAATCTTTGATATAGTCAATCACCTCAACCAAGGAGAATCATTGCTCAGTGACCAATCGGAAAAAGAACAATTAGCTAGATTGAATCTAATCGCTGGAAGAAAAGCTAAATTCTCTTCAGCCTATCAACCCGCATTACTATACATAACGAACGGGATGAAATTTTTCTCCCCTAATAGCTGGGAAGAAGACTATCACCTGACATTTTCATATCACCTTGAAAAAGGTGAAATAGAATATTTGAATGCTAGCTGGGACGAAGCTTTATCAACTTTTGATGAAGCCCTTGAGCATATCAATAGTTTGTTGGGTCGGTGTAAAGTCAATGAATATAAAGTGACGTTATATCGAATGAAAAATGATTTGGAATCCTCCTTATATCTGGGAGTACAGACACTCGATTTATTGGGAATCACCTTGAAAGCTTTTCCTGAAGAAGATGAACTTATAGCAGAAGTGAATCATGCTAATGAGACAATCGCTGCCAGGAAAATTGAAAATTTTATAGACCTTCCTGAAATGCAAGACCCTGAAAAACTTGCTGCTATGGTACTCCTCAGAGAATGTGTACCTCCATCTTACTTTTTAGGGTCTAGATTGCTGTTCATACTAGGCATAAAAATGATTGAGCTATCGCTCACCTATGGGAACAATCCTCACTCTTCAGTTGGGTATGTATATTATTCGTTAACTCTTGCCTTTGTAGCGCAAGATTTTGAAGCCGCCTATAAATTTGGAAGTTTAGCCTTGAGATTGAACGATGACAAGTATCAAATGAAGCGTTATGAAGCATTAATTTTGAATATGTGGGGAGGATTTGTTTCCCATTACACTGAACATCTCGATCGCTCTAAAGAGCATTTAATGAGAGGTTATTATAGCGGTGTAGAAAATGGTGCCTATCAATGGGCAGGATATTGTGCAATCAATTTTTTGTTTATGTGTTTTTGGGGGACTGATTCGTTAAAAGAATTATCAGAAAAAATTGATAAGATTATACCCGGCTTGAAAAAAGTCGATCCCAACATGGTGCAATATTATTATGCGATTAAAGCGACCATTTATAATTTGACTGAACCCGTTGAGGAGTGGAGTGTTCTTGATGAATCCTTATGGCCGAATGCCAAGGAGATCATTAAGTCTTGCCTTGAAAAAAATGATTTATTCACGGTATTTTTAGAATTAGCCTGTAAATTGTCTTTAGCCAACTGGTATTCAGATTCCGAGAAAGCGATAGACTATGCTAACTCTGCCGAAAAATATTTGATAGGCGCGACGGGGATTTTTATTAATCCGGCTTTCCATTTTCATCAATGTCTAGCCTTATCAGTTGGGTATGACTATGCTGATGGTGAAAAACAGGCACAGTACGTAGAGAAGATTAAATCCAATCTTGAGAAATTCAAACTCTGGAGTAAACATTGTCCGAGTACCTACCTTCATCAACGTCTGCTAATCGAAGCTGAGTTGGCGCGTATTACAGGCAATACTCTGGAAGCGCAGGATTTGTATGACCAAGCGATCGAGTCAGCCCGAGAAAATAAATTTTTGCAGAATGAAGCGCTAGCGTCGGAACTAGCAGCTAAGTTTTGGTTAGCTAAAGGTAAAGAGAAGATTGCTAAAGTCTACATGAGTGAAGCCCACTATGGCTACCAACGCTGGGGTGCAACAGCTAAAGTTAACGATTTAGATACGCGCTATCCTCAGTTATTACAAAGAAAGCCCTCGAACAGGGGAACACTTAGCACAAAGCTATCTACGCCGCCTACCACAACAGGAAGGAGCACTTCTTTTGAGCTGGATTTTACCACAGTATTGAAAGCTTCACAAACCCTATCTGAGGAAATTGTGCTAGATAAATTACTGGCAAAATTGATGCGGATTATTATTGAGAATGCCGGAGCGCAAAAGGGCTTTTTGATTCTGGAAACTAAGGGGAAATTGCTAATTGAAGCTGAAGGATCTGTAGATAAAGATAGCGTGACTGTGTTCCAGTCAATCCCTATCAAGTCTGTAGGGGAACCTGGGGATAAACTTTTAATTTCTCATATAATTGTTAACTATGTAGCTCGCACGCGGGAAAGTGTAGTCTTGAGCGATGCTGCTAATGACTCTAAATTTGCTAATTCCCCCTACATCAAAGTACATAAGCCTAAATCAATTTTGTGCTTCCCTCTCCAACATCAAGGTAAACTGGCAGGAATTATCTATTTAGAAAATAATCTAACCACAGAGGCTTTTACTTCAGATCGCGTAGAACTCTTAAATCTGCTTTCCTCTCAGGCAGCAATTTCCATTGAAAATGCCCGTTTCTACAATAATCTCACCGAACTCAACCAAGCTTTTGAGCGCTTTGTCCCCCGTCAATTCCTCCAATTCTTGGATAAAGAAAGTATTATTGATGTTAAATTAGGCGACCAAGTTCAACAAGAAATGTCGGTACTATTTTCCGATATTCGCGACTTCACAACTTTATCGGAAAGTATGACCCCTCAAGACAATTTCACATTTATTAATTCCTATTTGTCTCATATGGAGCCAGCTATTACTGAAAATCAAGGGTTTATTGATAAATATATTGGCGATGCAATTATGGCTCTATTTAGTGGTGAGGCAGATAATGCAGTGAAAGCAGGAATTGATATGCTGCATCGTCTTACCGAATATAATCAACATCGCACCGCTTCTGGATACGTGCCGATTAAGATTGGCATTGGCATCAATACAGGTTCTTTAATACTCGGTACGGTTGGGGGAAAAAACCGGATGGATAGCACGGTGATTAGCGATGCAGTGAATTTAGCCTCGCGGATAGAAAGCTTGACTAAACAATATGGGATTTCGATGTTAATTAGTCACCACACTTTCCAGTCTTTGCCAGATTCTAACCAGTATGCTATCCGTCTTATCGATCGCGTAAAAGTTAAGGGAAAATCAAAAGCGGTATCGATGTTTGAAGTTTTCGATGCCGATCCGCCTGAGACTTATGAGGGCAAGGTAGCCACGAGAACGCTATTTGAAGAAGCTTTGGTACTCTATCATCGGCAAAAGCTTAGAGATGCTGAGCGATTATTTGCTGAGTGCCTACGCCGCAATCCTACAGATAAAGTGGCTCAAATTTATCAACAGCGCTGCACTCAATCCGATCGGGACTAAGGAGGCGTTAGCTCAAATCTTGAAATCGGGGTTTGAGTAGTAATCGAGGCGTTGCTTATCCGGGTATGAAAAAAATAAGTTGAAAATCCCCAAGCTTTGTGGATACTGGTTTCCATGACTGGCATATTTAGCCTTTCATACCATAAATCAGCAACGCGCGAGTCTATTGAGATGCGAGACAGTAAATTATTTTGAGTCATGTCTTTTTAATTAGATATTTTCCATTGATTCATTGTAATGAATTTTAGGGCTGAGTTGTGGGGGCCCAGAAACCGGGTTTGATGGACGAAAATATTTCGTTTCAACCCGCAGAGGTGGCCAAAAACCCGGTTTATTCAGTCGGTGGGAACTCAGAAACCGGATTTGATGGACGAAAATATTTCGTTTCAACCCGCAGATGTGGTCAAAAACCCGGTTTATTCAGTCGATGGGAACCCCTACAAGTCATCATCATCTCCCCAAATCTCAGCTAACTTCTCCAACAAATCTTCAGCAATCAGATTCAGTTCCGCTTTCACATCCTCCTCAATATCTGAAGCTTTCTCAACAGGTGAAGATTTATCACGAGAGAAAGATATATCTCTATTTCCCAAACCTCCACTGCTAGAACCACTTCCCGCTAAAGCCTTCCCTCCTTCATATCCCCAGTCAGATTTCTCACTACTGTGCAAAACTTTATTCAAAATTGCCACAATTTCCGAAATAGATTTGTTTTGCAAATTCTCCCGAACTTGTGCTTGTACGGGGTCATCTTCTCCCAAATCAGATAGCAACTCTTCAATTTCACCTTGCAACAGCGGAATTGCCAACTCAATTCGATCCAAATAATCCCACAATTCCTCAAAGGGTTTGAGATTAGTTAGAGAAATCTCTTGAATTTCATCATGAATTTCCACAGCCGGAATAAAGCCCAAAAGTTTCACCTTATCGAAAGGTTCGGCAAACTGAACGACGATATATGCAATGCGGTTTCCTCGCACTTCCGGCAGAGAAATCGCCGATTCTCCAAGCTGAATCGGACAGCATTCTATCTTGCCAATCCCCGGCAAAACCAAATCGCCGACATCCAAAACCGCCCGCATAGCTGGATTCCAACTATCACCGCCATCAATATCGGTTTCCATTTCCATCCATTCCAAAAAATAGTTAACTGCCCAAACCGCCAGGGTATTGAAATAAACCCGCTTGCCTTTTTGCGGATTAGCTTGCTCTGAAGCAAATTGCAGAGCTAAATTGCGGGCAGTTTGCTCCAGAGGAATTTGTAACAAATAAGTATCCATGCTATTCACCATTATTCCTCCGGTTGATATCCACATTCTTTAGCAATTCTATTGCCAATCTCTTTGACGAGTTCAAAACCTGTTCTTTTCCAGTGAGAGTTGAGAGTTTGATAGTCAATATTTAACTCTCTGGCAATTACCGATAATTTATCAGGAGGGTCTTTCAGCAGCAATCGCACTGCCAATATGTGACAATTGGCATCCGGTCGAGGGCGACGATTTTCGGGAGTGTTTGGCTGAGTCTTATCTATTTTTTCATTGGGATAACTGTTTCGCAGTTCTCCCGTCGGATCGTCTTCAATACACTGCCATAGTTTGCGGCCGATGCGATCCTTATTTTTAACTTGTTCTTGCTCAATCAGTTGCTCAATTCCTATGACCGTAGTATCATCAGCCGCTCCTTCAGAATCAAATTCTTCACCTGTTTTGCTCTTAGTTGGAGCATCCAAACTAAACGTAAAAGGCTGCCGCTCTAACTTGCTGTATTGGTCATATACTTTGCGTTTAACAATTGTATTGAACCGCTTAACCACTCTGGTTTGCAACGCATCATCAGCGATATTATCGAGGTCAATTTCCCGAAAAAATCTCGGCAGCGTTTTGAAAAAACCCCCATAGGCCTCATTCACTGCGCCGTCAAAATCAATATTAGGATTGGCATCGCGATTCTTGCGAATTCCGGGCAAATGGGGAATGAGTTGGCACAATTTATTTTTGAGTCTTTCTTGTTCCTTACTCGCCTCTGGCGAGTCTTTCAAGAGTTGTAGAAGTTGGCGTAACTGTTCGTCGGTGTTCACTGGCACGTTCGGATGACATCGAGATAATTCGATTATCCCAGGGAAAATAGCGCTGTAACCTGCCAACAGTAACAAAGTCAAGGAAATCGGTTTGAGTTCCCAACCCGTGGGTGGAAGCAACAAGTTGAAACTTGCCCCTACAGGAACTAAACCTGCTAAGGGTTCGACGGGGGTATCATGTCTCGTCATAGTCCAGTTTTTGCGTGTTGATACTCTGATATCGCAGGTTTTGGCGGCTTTATGCAGAATTGAGCAAAAATTTTTCGTAAAGGCAATGCAATAAGGACTGAAGTCCAATGGCACTGAAAAAGTCTCAATCACGCCCTCCGTTTAGATTTCAAGACAGAGCGAGGTTCCTGCATTCGAGGATA
>NZ_JAUBUI010000142.1:0-9009 GCF_036705385.1 Microcoleus sp. B3-A4
CTGCCTATCTTTTTTTACCACAAGTTGGCTCAATCCTTACTAACTATGGGTTTGGGGCGGGTCGTCACCCCCCCAGGTCTCCAACAACTACTGTGAGCCAGGAATCTCAAGAATTATTAAACCCCACAGCTACAGTCCCTGAGTCCTTGGCTGGGTTAAATTCCCGAGTACCGAGCCTCCCCGAAATTAATGCAGCGGCTCCAACGGTGGCATTGCCGAAAAATCCCTACCAAACTAATTTATCTGGCTCAGGCTTCGCACCTGAAGTTCAACCTGTGGCTCTTCCAGTAGCCACACCTTCGCCAACACCTCTACTTCCCAATGTCGGTCCATCTCCCTTTCCAAGTGCGATTGGGGGAAGCAAGATAATTAGCCCTCAATTCTCTCCCAATTCAGCGAATTCTCAATTTCAAACAGCTCCGCCGAGTCAGCTTAATTTGCCGGAGCCACCTAACTTTGGATTTGTTCCCCAAAATACAAATCAGGGCGTGCAGCCCATTCAACCTCAACCTTTTTCTACACCGCGCTCCCTGCGTCCGGGACGCTATATTGGCGGTGGCGAAATCAATACTTTTTCTAATCCTTAAATGAAGGCAGTTCGGCCACGAAAACGATATTATCAATTCCCAATACTTAGGCTACGCGGTTCCTGCCCTTGGACTTAGGTTCTCCTTAGCGCAGTCGAAGGGCTCGCGTAGCCGAAAGGCAGGGAGCCGAAGGCAGTGAAAGGGCAGTACAAGTTCCCAATTACCATTCCCAATGTTAGTGGTAAAACTTACCTAGCCGCGGCTCGCACCAACAACAATCCCCCGATTCCCAAGCCAAACACCATCGGCAGCCAAGCCGACAGAATCGGAGTCAAAACAGCTTTCACGCCCATAGAACTGGTGATGAAAGAAAATACGTAGTAAGTAAAAATCACAACTACGCTAATACCAAAACTCGTTCCTCTGCCGGAACGGCGCGGTTGAGTTCCCAAAGCTGCTCCCACTATACCAAATACCATGCACACGAAAGGAAAAGCATATTTTTCTTGAATTCGCACCTTTAATTTGCGAATTTGCGGTTCGTCGCCACTGTTTTTAAGGATCTCCAAACGCTCTACAGCTTGGGCAATGTTCATTTCCTTAAAATCCCGCGCTCTGGCAGCTAAATCTAAGGGCGTGCGGGGGAGTTGCAATTGCTGGTGTTGAAACCTAACTATATTGCGGTAAGAGCCATCAGGAGCAACTATATAAGCGGTTCCGTTGAAAAAATCCCAGGTATTTTCTGAGGGATTCCAAGTAGCGGATTCTGAAGAAACGATTTGATTGAGGCCTGGGGTGGAGCGATCGATAATTGTTAAACCTTTCATTTGTTGGCCGTCAAATTGTTCTGCATAAAAAAAGCGGGCCAAGATTTCGTCGCCACCTTTTTCTGGTTTGCGAAATTCTGTATAGATAATATTTCTATCTTGAAATATCGGTTTTTCTCGCTTCAGGGCTCTGTCTAAAGTCAGAGTAGCTCTGTAGCTGGCGGCGGGTACGACTAACTCTTGCAAAGCAAAGGTGAAGCCGGCAACAATTAAACTCATAATCACTGCGGGCAGTATCAATCGGTAAACGCTAACTCCGCAACTGCGGAGGGCGATGAGTTCGCTGTCGCTGGACATTCGGCTGTAGGCCATTAAGGTTGCTAGCAGCATTGACATGGGGAAAGCCAATACTACGAAGTAGGGAATTTGCAGGAGAAAAATTTCTATGGCGGCGCTGTAGGGGAGGCCGGATTCTGTTACTCTGCGGACTAAATCAAATAAGGCTCCAACTGTGACGGCGACGGATGTAAAGAGTCCGACGCCAAAGAGAAATGGCCCGATTAGTTCTTTGGTAATGTACCAGTCCATTACTGAAATTCTCGGCAGCCAGTTGATGGGATTCAAAGAATTGGATATTGCTATTTTCATAGTTGCCCGTTCTCGCCGATTGCTCCTCAATCTAAAATCTAAAATTCTGCTGTTTGCCGAATGCCTTCCAAAAACTATCGCACGAAGCTGTCGCCCAAGTAATACTGACGCACTAAAGGATTGCTGTAGAGTTCTTCTTCAGCCCCGGAGGCTAAAATTTGGCCGTCTCGCATGATGTAGGCTCGATCGGTAATTTCGAGGGTTTCTCGGACGTTGTGATCGGTGATGAGGATGCCGATTTTACGATCGCGCAGTTTAGCAATAATGGTTTGAATTTCGTCTACGGCGATCGGATCGACGCCTGCAAACGGTTCGTCTAAAAATAGGAACATCGGCCCGTCTCGTCCCGCCGCTAATGCTCTGGCCAGTTCAGTCCGCCGCCTTTCTCCCCCAGATATTTGAATCCCCAAACTCGATGCTATTTTTTCTAAGCGAAATTCTTGCAACAGGAAATCGACTCGATCGCGCCATTCCCAGCGCGGTACTTGAGTTTGTTCTAAGACTAACAAAATGTTGTCGCGCACGCTCATGTTTCGGAAAATGCTTGCTTCTTGAGCGAGATAGCCAATTCCCAAATGCGCTCGCTGGTGCATCGCCAATTTAGTGATGTCTAAATCGTTTAGCCAAACGGTGCCTTGATTTGGTTTTTCTAATCCGGTTGCTATGTAAAATGTGGTGGTTTTGCCGGCACCGTTGGGGCCTAGCAGTCCTACGATTTCTCCTTGGGCTACTGAAAGGTTGACGCGACTGACTACATTGCGTTTTCCGTAGGATTTGTGAATATTTTCGAGTACAATTTTCATTTTCGCTCCCGGCAACCTCTACAAGCTAAATTCCAGACTGCGGCTTTGTGCGATCGAGTCTCTAATTTAAATTTTACCTTTTCAAGTTTGTCATTTTTCTAAAAACGAAATTTCGCATCTATCCCAAGTAGTATGTTTTGGCTGAGGCGAAATTTCGCTGCTGCGAGCCGCTTTTACCGGGGGGCTGTAGTTGGACGTGGAGAGCCCACTGCTTTTTGGGCTGCTGCATCTTGTTCCGGGGCAACCAAATAAACAGATTCTACCTGTCCTGGGTTGTCGGGCAGGGCAATAAACCGCCCTTCGTCGATGAGGTATGTTATGGTTTCGCCGCGCAGGCTGTTGCCCTGCTGCAATACGTAAACATCTCCGCTGAGAATGATCCGGCGCTCGCGGCTGAAATATTGTGCTTGAGCTGCAGTTGCTTGTATTTGGCGGGCTGGATAGTTGATTTGGACGTTGCCGCGGGCTGTCACGATGCCGGTTTTGGAGTCGGCTTCTTGAATGTCCGAGCGCACGCTGAGAGTGCGGGGCGGCCCGGCTTGCGGGTAAGTGGGAGAGGCAATCGCGCCTGCCAGAGTCAGGGGCAACAGCAGCGATAATCCTTTGAATATTCGGGAATTGAGCAGTTTAGCGGAGGGCATCATAAGCTTGGAGCCTCAAAATATTTGAAATTGCTGAAGGGCATTATTTCCACTTAGGTATTTTATCTTAACGGTCAGAAAGATTTTCGTGAGGTCGATTTATTGACCCGAGAGTCTCAACCAATTATCGTAGCAAGAGAGCAGCACTTTCTCCGGCTGTTTGGATGATTTGCTGGAGAAAGCAAGTTTTTTGACGGTTTCCCCGATATGGAAGTTTCGCACAACCTCGATACTATTTGGGTGGATTAGGCTTTTTCCTCATATTAGAGTTTGCAGAGCGATCGGAAACTTCAGTAGTTTCTACCTCAGACGTAGTAGATACTTGCTCATTAATCAATTCTTCATGCCCATCCTTAAGAGACTTATCCATTTTAGTATCCTCAAGCACTTCTTCTGAAATATTTGACTCCTCTGCTTGAGCCTCGACAGTTTCTTCTTGACTCGCTAAAAGCCCTGCATTATTAATTCTCTCTAAACCCATTTTAAATTCAGTGTAATCGTCGATCGTTTTATTCATTTCGACATCAAGCTTGTAATGACGACGCAAATTTTGGATCACATTCTGAATTGCTTCGATTTCCTGAGGTGACTCATTTTCTATATTGCTTTTTATAACATCTTCGATTTCGTCTAGCAGAATAACACCATCCTCACGTTTTGCAGAAATAGGATGAAGTACAATAAAGCTATCATTTAAACGCTTGATTTTTTCTTTAAGCATTTCTTTGGTCAATCTCTTTTGAGCACTACGTTGCATAAAGTTCAACTTTTTAAATAGAATTTTAAAGTTTTCCTCGAAAATTTGCAATGCCTTAGATTGATTCTCCTCTAGCTCACTTCGTTTCTGTGACCACTCATTTACCACTTGAATAACATTCCTAGCAAAGCCAGCTTTACTAACTTTCAACTCCTTATAAAAAGATTCTGAAATACTTTCTTGTATGGCATCAAGAATAGTCAGATTATCAATCTTACTTAAAATTAAATCTTCAGTTAAAAAAGAAACTTCAGTTTCATCCACTTGTAGAAATTCCTGTAAATATAGCTTCGTTGCTTTTATGCAGATTGACAAGGGAATAATATCTTCTATCTCAAGTTTTTCGGTCGCATTATCAGCAACCAAAGAGAATTCTTGTTTGAGATCGCCAAGCTGAAGAATAAATTCCGGTTTAATTAAAGGTCTTCTATGTTGCGCTCCCCTACCTAATAATTGCTTTTTAGCGTCATTTCCACACTTATCACTGTCCAATAGAACGATAACTGCTATTTGCTCAACGTGTCTTCCACAAGCTAAATAGACCATGTAGGGAACTTGGTTAGCTCCCCCTGAGTCAACAATCGTGATGTGGTTTAAATCTAAAGTTTCTAATTTATCAGATTCAACAATAGGTCGAAGGTATCTTGCAGCCCCGGCAATAATTATTTGCTCGCAAATGCCTTCCACCATTAAATTACAGTTCCCAATAAAAACTGATTCGCCAATAAGAGTCCCTATCGAAGACCTTAGAGGTTCATAACGATTTTTAGCAAAATCCCTAACTACTCGTGTTCCCTCATCCTCATTTCCCTTCTGTAATACTCGAATACGATCGGTATGGTTCTTATCAATTAAAAAAGGAGAGTGCGTCACGTAAACTACCTGAATTGGGTTAGTTAAATGTGAGCCTGGTTCGGGATTGGCAAAAAGGTCAAATACTTTAAGTAAGTCTTGTTGAGCTTGACTAGACAGGTAAGCATCTGGTTCATCCATCAACAGTATCTCACTTTTATTGTGATGGGGTTCATGAGAGCGATATTCAATGTAATAGCTCAGAAAGAATCGTAATCCTTGGCTCCTTTCATCAAATGAATATTCAGTTTTTGTCTTATCAGTTATGGTAAAAACTAAGTCATAGTCTCTTGCCACTACTTTTAGAGAGAAGTTACGATCTTGAACCCAATAGTTAGGAAAGTTTAAATTAATGGCTAATTGGCGGTTAATCTTCTCAATGATTCCATTTGCAAAACCCTGCATTCCATTTTGAATAGCCTCAGCCAGATCAAGTAAAGCATTGGTATCGACTTCAGCAATTTTGCAAATCAATTTGTAAGCTAGATGGAATTCTTTATTTCTTTTTTCTTGCTCTCTATTACTGGAATTGACTCCCTCAAGCGCTGAAATAATTGATTTGAGTAATGTCATTCCTCGATCGTTTTTTTCAGCCCCATTAAGGTTGATTTTATTGATTAATTCTGGATGATTACTAAGATTTTCAAGTGTATCTACTATTTGGTTTCTTTGAACTCTATCTAAAAGCTCAAATCTTCTACTGCCGGAATAATCATCTTGAGCCAACTCAACTAATTTTTTGATAGGAACGCTTGATGGAAGAGCAATATTAGACTCAATCCTAAATGGTTTAGGAAGTAATTTTTGTAACTCTATAACCTGACTTTCCCCAAGTTTGTATGGTCTGTAATCTCTATTTTCAGGCAAATATAACGTTAAATTGTCAACATTATTACGGAAGATTAAAAATCTCTCTAAAATCAATTTATCAGGAATTTCTATAATTTCTCTTAAACTTACCTCTTCAGACTTAGAAATACCCGACCATTCAGATCCAAAGTCAGGGTATTTTAATTCGTTCTTTTTAACCGTAAAAAGTGGAGAATAGCGGCAGAAATCGCTGCGCTCGATATTTTTGACAAATAAAGCCTTCTCAATGGCAGTTAACAAGTGAGATTTGCCCGATTCGTTCGCGCCAACAATTGTTGTAATTTTGGGTTCTATGGGAACTTCAATATATGGGTAAAAAGCATTTTTTATCAGCTCCCAAGGTTTAGGCTTCACCCTGTCATTATTTTTTCTTAGGAAGTCGTCATTGAATGATTTATAGAATCGAATGAAAACTTTTTTGAGAAGCATATTGTTAGAATTGATGCTACCATTGTATTTTTTTTCCTCAGTTTGATCATCGGCTTAATACCGTGACTCAGAGGATTCAACTGCAAATTTGTTACTATTATACACTAATATACGTCTATATCTAAATTTGTTCTACTTTGATAATTCGCGGCAAGTGCAAGCCTGCAACTTCTGTACCTGCGAACAACGGTTGAAATTTAGCTACTTCTTCTGGGCCAGCTTGTTGCAAAGCGCTCAAAAGTTTAGCACTTTGTCCGAGCAAGTCTTCAACGGCAATTCCGGAATAAATCGGCTGATAATAACTGAGCCGATTTATTCCTTCTCCCAGCAATATTACCGCACCGCGCCAGTTTTGATTTCCTAAGTGATAAAGCGCGACCGCAATTTGCAATATTCCCTGATAAAACCTTTTTTCCTGCTCGTCGGCTTCCATCCACAAAGCCTCTAAAGTATCGTGACAAGCGTAAAATTCTTGGCTGTTAAACTGTTCGATACCTTGCCAAAAGTCGAGCGGGATTTCCTCTGTCATTCCATTGAAAATTGGGGATTTTCGATTGCGAGTGTGTGTTTGAGTAGGCGGCGATCGATTTCTTTTAAATAACTAAGCCTTAAAAATAGGAAAAATAACAACCTGTTTTCAAAACTGCTGCCATTTAACGACCGCCTACTTAACCGATTACATAGTGTCTCTGACCGCTTTAATCTGATCCATTCCAATCTCCTGAGCAGTTCCAGCGAAATCGTTATCTGGTGTCAGAAATAACATACAGTGACACTCTTTGCGCTCGCGCATGGGAATGCACGGACAGTTCCAGTAGGCGGCTTTTACTTCGGCTTCTTTATCTTCGTAATGGCGACAAGGGCATAAGGGAGCACCTAGTTCATCCTTGTGTTTTGCTAGTCCTTCTATGACGACAGCAGTGACAGAAGGCTCGGAACAAAAGTAAGTTCCGGTGCGCTTGGCGTAGGTTTCGGAGAAATTCTTCATCGCCTCCAAAGTTTTTTCGTTGGAGAGTTTAGATTTTTCTGTTGTGTTCATAGTTTAGGATCGGAGTTGAGGATGCTACGAGCTTTTGACAATTGTAGCGCAGAATAGGATTTTAAACACTCGTATATTTCTGTTTACTTACAATGAGGAAAACCTTGACAAAGATTTAGTTTTAGGTTGTCGGTTTTTTACTGGTTTTTCTCTATCCCGGACGGTGCGGGAAACTGGCGGCAGACGGGGTTTTTGGAGTACCCAAAACATTGGGGCAGTCGATCGCCCTCAGAAATCGTCCCCCAAAGGGGATAAAAATCGGATAATTAATATAGCACAGCGCTGTCCTTGTTAGTGGCATCTGATGGCAACTTCCCCAAACCGCACCCGCACCCGCGATCGAAAATCTCCTCCGTCTGGGCTGAGGTGGCCGGCTGACACCGAGTTAGTCGGATTAGTGTTTGAATTGACTCCCGGCGCTGCTAGCTATCTGTAGGCGCAGTATGCTATAGGTTTGCACGCTTGGTTTTTAGGTCAAGTACAGCAAACTGATCCGGATTTATCGAAACTTTTGCACGATGAACAGTCCGAAAAAGCCTTTACTATTTCGGGACTGGAAGGTGATTGGCTCCCCGGCGGCAAAGAATTTCAGCTTTTGGGGGATCGAATTTATCGCTGGTACGTAACAGGACTTTCAAAGCGAGTAGTGCAGTGGCTGAGTCAGTGGCTGCAAAATTTGCCCCAAGAGATAGATTTGCGAAATGCTCCGCTGCTAATTCGCTCTTGGGATATTGCTTTGGCTCCCACAACTTACCAGCAATTATTAACAGCAGAACCCCCCTTGTCGCCAACCCTCAAACTTAGTTTTGTGACTCCTACAAGCTTTCGTAGCAAAGGTCATCACTTCCCTTTGCCAGTCCCCGAAAATGTTTTTCACAGCTATTTACGCCGCTGGAATAACTTTCGGGTCTAAATTTCTCCCAAGCACAATTTTTGAATTGGATTGATGAAAATGCAATTATTAGCCGCCACAAATTGGAGTCGCAAAAGGTAGCGGCGGGCAAAAAAGACATGGGAACGGGATTCACTGGGGCTGTGGAATTTGGGCTAGGGCGATCGGCTCACAATCGCCCTGATTTTGTACAATTATTTTATGATTTGGGGCGGTTAGCGCCGTTAGCGCCTTACTGCGGCACTGGCCACAAAACAACTTTTGGATTGGGACAAACGCGAACACGATGGTTGACAGAAGCGCTACCTGAAGTGTCGATACAAAGCGTATTGGCGGCGCGAATAGATGAATTGACAGAGAAGTTTATGGCGCACAGAAAGCGTACAGGCGGAAGTCGCGCTGCTGAGATTGCTGAAACTTGGGCGACGATTTTGGCGCGCCGGGAATTGGGGGAATCTTTGTTTGATATTGCTGCTGATTTGGAAATGCCTTATGAAACTGTGAAAACTTACGTGAATAGGACTTACGCATTGACAAATCAGCCCAAATATGAAGCAAGTGCTAAAATTACGAAATTCCTTTGGCAGGTAAAGTTTTGACCATCACAAACAATTGCAAAAAGCCCTTAAATGCAGAGTTTTTGCGAGGATATTAATAGGAACTTAGCGGTTAGTTAATATTCAGCCTTTAGACCTACTTTTTGATTCACTGTAGTTTAGACTAACCAAAGATGAGAACGGTGACAAAAGTAGAACTTGAGCCACCGCGCTGGGAGAGAATGAGG
>NZ_JAUBUI010000021.1:0-84376 GCF_036705385.1 Microcoleus sp. B3-A4
TTGACTTGGGGTGATGGTAATTTATTTGCTTTCTATTCTGCCATCAACTTGCCTGCTAAGTCTTTGAGTATTTATACTGGCTGCAAAACTGGGATGCTCCCGTTCGCGCTGAGATTTACACCATTCTCTCTTAACAGGCAAGATGCCTGTTCCACAAAGAGTGAATTTTCTTCTTGTGGAACAGGCATCTTGCCTGTTCAGAAAAGGCTGAGTGAGAAGGGTGCAACATCTAAATTAAATCGCCTTTTCTCAAATTTCCAATTGCCAATCCAATAAGTCCTCATTACCAATTACTTCAAGTTGCCGCCCGTTATCTAGATAACTCAAATAAATTTGCAAATAATTTTCTGGCTTGTACTGCAATCTTTCCGCCCATTCGATCGCCACAATTCCCAAATCCATTTCTAACCCGTCCCAATAACTTTCTAAGTGCAAAGCCTCCACTTCTTCGGGTTCCAGTCGATACAAATCTAGATGATACAGCGGAATTCGCCCTCCAAAATACTCGTTAATCAGTGTAAAAGTAGGACTTTCAATCGAGTCCGAGATTTCTAAACCTTCAGCGATGCCTTGAACCAAGGTAGTTTTGCCTGCACCTAAATCTCCTTGTAATAAGATTACAGTGCCGGCGGGGAGCGATCGACCTAACGCAACACCAAACTTGCGCGTAGCCTCAGAATCGGGAAGCAAAGTTTTCATCTCAATAATTAGTCATTAGTCATTTGTTATTTGTTATTTGTTATTTGTTATTTGTTACTCGCTGGCGGCGGCCAATAACCAATAACCAATAATATTAGTCAACAGTCAACAGTCAACAGTCAACAGTTAACACTCAGCAGCTTAAATGTTCTGCGCGCGGCCGTACCAACGCAGCAACATCCCCGCCAACCTTTGAGAATTGTGGCGAATTAAGCCCGTATTTTCATCTTCATCCATGACATTGGCGATGACAACTCGCCGCCCCAATTGCGTTACGGCTTCTCGATCGAGCACAACCGGATAAGAATTCTCCTGAGAATAGCGGATCAAAGCCTTTGCAGAAGGGACTTTTCCTTGAACTACTACAGCATCGAACAGCGGCCGGCCGCAAGCACGGTCGATCGCCCGAATGTGGTCTGCAACACTGTATCCGTCAGTTTCCCCCGGCTGAGTCATAATATTGCACACATAAATGCGCGGAACTTCGCTGTGGGCGATCGCATCAGCAATTTCCGGCACCAACAAATTCGGAATGACACTCGTATAAAGACTCCCCGGCCCAATAATAATAAAATCCGCTTCCCGAAGACCTTCCACAGCCCTAGGTAATGCCGGAGGTTTAGCAGGATTACAGCCTATTTTGAGGATTTGCCCGTTAGCTTTTGTAATGTTGGACTCCCCCTCAATCCTGCGGCCGTCAGCGAGTTCTGCCCACAAAGAAACATCGCTCAGAGTAGCCGGTAGCACCTCTCCCCTTACTGCTAAAACTTTAGAACTCGCCGCGATCGCCTGTTCCAAATCTCCAGCAATATCGCTCATTGCCGTCAAAAACAAATTCCCAAAACTGTGACCCACCAAACCGTCACCAGCCCGGAAACGATATTGAAATAACTCAGTCAATAACTTTTCCTCATCTGCCAAAGCAGCCAAACAATTGCGAATGTCTCCCGGCGGCAATACCCCAATTTCCCGCCGCAGCCGCCCGGAAGACCCGCCATCATCCGCCACCGTGACAATAGCAGTGATTTTGGCGCTGTAATCCTTCAATCCCCTGAGCAAATTAGAAAGGCCCGTACCGCCCCCAAGTGCCACAATTTTCGGGCCGCGGTGCAAGCGGCGGTGGTTGAGGAGTCGATCGACCAGTTCCTCGTTGCCTTCGGGCATCAGCACTTGGGTAATAGAATTCAAACTGCGAGTTTGTCCCCACAGAATTAACAAAATCCCGCCAGCAATGATGATCGGCCCCGACACGTAATTGGGAATAACTTCCGCAATCCACGCCAAAAAATTTCTCAACAATTGCAATAAGAAGAAAATGGGAGTCATCCCAGTCCAAATCGCTAAACCCAAAGTGGCAAGTACCACGCCGCTAGCACTAATCAGCAGCCACCGTTTCACTAACAGTCCGGGGGCTAACCACTTAAACCACTGGTGAACTCGCCCGTTCCGCAAAGAAGGGGGGTAAGGATTTCTGGATTGGGCAAAAACCTGCTTGGCTTTAGCCAAGACGCGGAGGGCTTTAGGAAGTGAACTAATTGACATGGTTAATTAGTCTTAAGGGTATTGGAACAGCTCGACCTGACAAATTTACAATACAAGAGTGTTTTGATTCTGGCAGTCAATTTAAGTAATTAGTGATTAGTCATGAGTCATGAGTCATTAGGTAGACTGATGACTGAGGACTGACAACTTATTGATAACATCCTATGGCAGAGCCACTAATCGAACTCAAAGGGGTAAGTAAGTCCTTCGGCCAGAACCCGATCCTCGATCGAGTCGATCTGAGGATTTATCGGGGAGAGGCCCTGGCAATTATTGGCCCTTCCGGGACGGGGAAATCTACGATTCTGCGGATAATTGCGGGTTTGTTGGCCCCGGATGCCGGTGAGGTTTTTGTTCAGGGACAGCGCAGGGTCGGATGGGTGGACGACGTGGCAGATCCGATCGGAATTGGGATGGTTTTTCAGCAAGCGGCTTTGTTTGATTCGCTGACGGTGGAGGAGAATGTCGGTTTTTTACTTTACCAGCATTCTAAGCTGCCGCGCCGCCGCATTCGGGAATTGGTGGAGGAAAAGTTGGAGATGGTGGGTTTGCCGCAAATTGGCGAACGCTATCCGGCGCAGTTGTCTGGGGGAATGAGGAAGCGGGTAAGTTTTGCCCGCGCTATCATGGCGAATCCTGATAATGACAGGGATAATCCAGAGGTTTTGCTGTACGACGAACCGACTGCGGGTTTAGATCCGATCGCTTCGACGGTAATTGAAGATTTAATCCGTGAGTTGCAGGCTGCCCAAGGTGTTTGCAGCACTTATGCGATCGTCACTCACCAAGACAGTACCATCCGCCGCACTGCCGATCGCATCGTGTTTCTCTATCGAGGCAAAGTGCAGTGGGAGGGAACTGTCAATGACATTACATCGACAGATAATTTACTGATCAGACAATTTTTTAGCGGCAGTGTTACTGGGCCAATTCAAGCGCTTGGATAGTCAGCCAATTTTAGATTTTAGATTTTAGATTTTAGATTGAAATGACAGATGATGAATGACTAATAACCAATGACCAATGACTTAGGAGAAAATATGCAATCGCGAACTGTAAGAGAAGGTTCTGTCGGGATCTTAATTTTAGTAGGAATCGGTTTATTTGGCGGCTTAGTGCTGTGGCTGCGGGGGGTGCAGCTAGGGAACCGCAGCTACAAATTCGCCGTAGAATTTGGTAGCGCCCAAGGAATGCAAATAGGCACGCCCATCAGGTATCGTGGGGTTGCAGTCGGTAAAATTACCGCCCTCCAACCGGGTTCCAACGGCGTAGACGTGACGCTGGAGATTGCCCCCGGTACTTTAGTGATTCCCCGGGATGTTACGATCGAAGCGAATAAATCCGGTTTAATTGGCGAATCGTCGATCGACATTACCCCCAACTCGATTTTGCCAGAATCGTTACTTACCGCCAATCCCGTTAGTGCCGACTGTCCCCCGGAGATTATCTGCAACAATTCGCGCTTAAAAGGTCAAGCTGGAGTCACTATCGACGAACTTATTCGATCCACAGTCCGCCTAGCTAATTTCTACACTGACCCCGCGCTGTTTAACAATATTAAATCTCTAGCCGAGAATACGGCCACCACCGCTAAAGGTGCAGCTAAACTCACTCAAGATTTATCGACTTTAACTAAAACTGCCCAAGCGGAAATAAAAACTTTAAATCAATCTGTAAGGGGAGACATTGGCAGCTTAAATCAATCAGTAAAAACAGAAATAGCCAGTTTAAATCAATCATTAAAAGGGGAAGCACGAAGTTTAAATCAATCATTGAAGGGAGAAGCAAGCACCTTAAATCAATCGCTAAAGACGGAAATATCAGCAGTCGCCGCTGATGTTTCTAAAGTAGCATCTACGGCGGACACTTCCACAAAAGCCGTATCTGCCGCTGCGATAAATTCTGCTAATTCAGTAACTCAAGCAGCCAATCAAATTACATTAACAGCCAACCAAGTTAATTCTTTAGTAACAACCAACCGCGCCAGTTTAGTCTCAACTCTGAATAACATCAATCAAAGCAGTCAGGAACTTCAGGTAGCTGTCAGCAGTTTGAGTCCGACAATTAATCGAATCAACCAAGGACAATTGCTGAACAATTTAGAAGTTTTATCAGCGAATGCTGCCCAAGCTTCTGGTAGTTTGCGAGATTTATCCAACCAGGTAAACAATCCCGCCACTTTGCTATTATTGCAGCAAACTCTAGATTCTGCACGAGCTACATTTCAGAACGTGCAGAAAATTACTTCCGACGTGGATGATTTGACAGGAGATCCGGCTTTCCGCAACAACATTCGCAGGTTGTTCAACGGATTGGGAGGCTTATTGGGTTCGACAGAACAACTACGACACCAAGTTAAAGTGACTCAAACATTAGCTCCTCTTTCTGAGAAAGTAAATGCGAGTACCCCTGCCAGAAATCAATCACTAGAGCATGGATTTCCCAGCTTGAACAAACAGCAAAAATTGCCTGTTATACATTCTAAAACTGCCAGGTCAGGAGAACCAGTGGCTCCCGAAAATACCCCTTAAAACAGGGTATCATTGAATAACGGCCATTGCAAGATTCGCGACTTCCTCTAGTTAGTAAGGGCGCAATTCACACCCCGATTACAGCTAGTTAGTAAGGTGCGCCCTGCACCCTCCGCCATTAAAATTATTGTGCAAATCCTATTAACAAGAAACTATTTCAATCTCAACAAGGAAAACAAATGACGCAAACATTATCGAAATCGGCTGAAACCAAAAACCAGTATACTGTAACTTGGGAAAAATTGCCAGATGACTTTAAATTACCCGACGCTCCCGTGGAAAACATCGACCAACCACTTTTAGCGGCAGCTCTGCGAGAAGCCTTGGATCTCGCAGGATTTATCCTAGCTCCAATGCTAATAGCTTCCAATTTTGGACTATGTGCCAAAGTTAACGACAAAACAGTAGTAAAAGCACCAGATTGGGTGTTCGTTCCCTCGGTATTGCCAGCAGAACCAGGAGACGTTCGCCCCAGTTATACGCCCAATGGTGAGGGAGAAGTTCCCGCAGTAGTGATGGACTTTTTATCGGATACTGACGGCAGTGAATATTCAAAGAAACACACAGATCCTTACGGAAAATGGCGGTTTTATGAGCGAATTTTGCAAGTACCGATTTATGTAATTTTTGAACCTAAATCGAGAGTATTGGAAGTGTACCGACTCTGGAACTCGGCAGAATACGAATTGCAAAAACCGGATGCTAATCAGCGATTATGGATAGAATCAATGGGTTTATTTCTAGGGGTTTGGGAAGGTGAAAAATCTCAGAGAACGGGTTATTGGTTGCGCTGGTGGGATGAGAAGGGCAATTTGCTGCTGTGGGGTGCCGAACGGGTGGAACAGGAACGCCAGAGGACCGAAGAGGAACGCGAGAGGGCCGATCGACTAATGGCATATTTGAGAAGTCAGGGTATCGATCCTGATGGCATTTGAAGGTGTGAGAGGTCGATCGACCTTTCGGCCCTTAATCCAATCCCATTTTGATTGCACAATCGAGTCAGCAAGGGCGTTTAAGATTAAAAATAACCACAATTAAGGAGCGATCGGCATGACTGCAACAACATTAGAAGAAAAATTAGATCGGCTTTCTGATGAATTAGCCTCAGCACTAGAAGCGGAACGCCAGCGTGATCCTGAACTCACATCTTTGCTAGCGCGTTACCGATCTCGGTTTGGCGAATTGCCTGAGAGTAACGGCTAAAAAGTAAGGGTGCGATCGCCATTCACCGATCTCGCCCGCGTGTTATTGTCACCTAAATGCCCTTGACAAATCTTATATTTTGTGTGAGGGCTAGAATTGGTTTCAAATTTTAAATGGCGAAGGGCGATCGTTTTGCGCTCGAACTTGGGCATTCTAGATATTAGGTGCTTTGCAAGTGCCTGGAAAACAGCGAGGCCAAGAGTTAGCAATGGAAAGTACACAGAAAAAATCTAGTGCTCGTCCGGTTCATCGGAGCGATCGAATTAAGCAGATTTTTGCGTTAGTATCAATGGTTTCGTTTGGTGGTTCGGCAATTTTTGGTATTGTGAGTCTGTTCAGCAGCGGTTTGAGCAGCCAGCACCAACAAAAGCCGACGCCTGCTGCTGTTTCTCAGGAGTCTTTGCTGGCGGCGCAGGAACGGGGATATGAAACGGTTTTGCAGCGAGAACCGCAGAACCATACGGCTCTGGAGGGGTTGGCAAATGTGCGGTTGCAGATGAATAATGGGAAAGGGGCGATCGAGCCTTTGGAGAAGTTGGTGAAGTTGTATCCTGACAGAGCTGATTATAAGGAGCTTTTAGGGCGGGCGCGACATACAAGAGAAGAAAAAAAATAGAGCTAAGAGTTACAATAAGTTATAAATTTACTATATTATATGTCACTTAAATGCAAAGTTTGCCAATCCGATTCCCATCTTTTTGCCCAGGGTAAAGTTATGGGAAAATATGATGTAGATTATTTTCAATGTTCAAACTGCGGATTTGTTCAAACTGAGGAACCATACTGGTTAGAAGAAGCTTATTCTCAGCCAATAGCCAGCAGTGATGTTGGCTTAGCGTTCAGAAATTTGTCATTTTCACAAATAACACAAAAATTATTATTTAACTTCTTCAATCATCAGTCAAAATTTCTCGACTACGGTGGAGGCTACGGTCTATTTGTCAGGCTGATGAGAGATGCGGGATTTGACTTTTACTGGCTAGACAAATTTTGTCAAAATATATTTGCTCAAGGATTTGAGAGTGATGCAACCGCAAATAACCAATTTGAATTAGTGACGGCTTTTGAAGTATTTGAGCATCTGGTTCACCCCATAGATGAGCTGGAAAATTTGTTAAAAAAATCCAGAAATATTTTATTGAGCACAGAATTGCTGCCAGAAAGCAATCCTAAACCTGATGAGTGGTGGTACTACGTGCTTCACGAAGGTCAGCACGTTTCTCTTTACACAGCTAAAGCTCTTTCCATAATTGCTACTAAATTTAATCTCAATTTCTACTCAAATGGTTCGTCTCTGCATTTACTGACCGAAAAAGAATTGCCGGAAGATTTATTTCAAAAATTAGGAAAAAGAGAATTAGGGGCGGTTAATAAGGTGTCGCTTTTACAAAATGACTTTTTAAAAGCTGTTAGCAAAATTACTCATATTCAAGAGGCAGGAAAGATACAAATTGCTCAAATTGAAGAGGACGGCGGCTCGCGAAGCGGCTTGACAATACTGGTTGACAGTGTATTCTTTCAAATGTATCAAACAGGAATTGCCCGTGTTTGGAGGTCGCTACTAGAAGAATGGGCAAAAAATGGTTTTGCCAAGCACATAATTGTATTGGATAGAGTGGGGAAATCGCCCAAGATTCCGGGAATTAGGTATTGCACCGTGCCTGCTTATGATTACAGTAAAACTGAGGCTGACCGGGAAATGTTACAGCAAATCTGCGATGAAGAAGGTGCAGATTTATTTATCTCCACTTACTATACAACGCCACTATCAACCCCTTCCGTATTCATGGCTTATGACATGATACCAGAAGTTTTACAGGCTAATTTGAATCAGCCAATGTGGAGGGAAAAGCATCACGGTATCCGCCATGCCTCCGCCTATATTGCTATCTCGGAAAACACAGCCCAAGATTTAGTAAAATTTTTCCCTAATATAGCTTTAGGATCAGTAAGTGTAGCTCACTGTGGAGTCAAAAGCTCTTTTTCGCCAGCTAGTAAAGAAGAGATTAGTAATTTTAAAAATAAGTATGGTATTTCAAAACCATACTTCATTTCAGTCGGGGGTGGTTCGGACTATAAAAATACTGAATTGTTTTTTCAAGCCTTTGCTCAACTTAGCAGTAAGCAAGGATTTGAGGTTATTTGTACAGGAAGTAGTGTTTTATTAGAATTAGAGTTTAGAGCTTACACGGCAGGGACGGTAGTTCATAAGCTAAACCTTAATGATGAAGAACTTATAGTGGCTTATTCTGGTGCTATTGCACTGGTTTATCCCTCACAGTATGAAGGGTTTGGATTACCAGTGCTGGAGGCGATGGCTTGCGGTTGCCCAGTCATTACCTGTCCTAATGCTTCTATCCCAGAAGTTGCTGGAGAAGCAGCTTTATATGTAAATGATAAGGATGTTGATGGATTTGCCCAGGCACTTTGCGAGGTACAAAAACCCAAGGTTCGGAACTCATTGATTAGGGGGGGTTTAGAACAAGCTAAAAAGTTTTCTTGGTCAAAGATGGCTAAAACAGTTTCTTCTGTTTTAATGAAGACTGCAATTGCTCTAACAGATGAAAATGGGAAGAAGTCTGAAGGACATAACCCGCAAGAATCTATCGAAAAGCTATTGGTTGCAATGCGAGACCAGCCTGCTTATCAGTTACCTTTGCAATTAAGTATCTCCCAAATCGCTGAGCCATTCCTTAATGAATACATCAGCTTACTATTTAAAAGCCCCCCTTTATTTCAGGAGGTTGGGGAAGTAGAGAAATACTACCAACATATACAGACATGGGTAGATGAGCTACATACCAACATCTTTGGTCAACTTGATGTTGAAGTGTGGCGAGAAGTGGCTATAACTTTCACCTATTATGCTAACTTTGTCCTTTACTTTACAAAAGCCAACTTGAAAGAAATATATGTAAAGCGAGCAACAATTATAGAACAGACTTTAAAAAGTAAAGGGCATCAGCTCGATTATAGTTTCCCTGAAAAACAGCAAGACACAAGTAAGATCAGGTTAGGAATTCTTGCTACTAATTTTAACCCCCAAGCAGAAATGTTTGCTACATTACCCGTCTACAAATCATTGAATAGGGATTTGTTTGAAATTATTATCTATTTTGTCAATGCTACGGGTCATCGGTTTGAACGCTATTGTCTAGGTTGTGCTGATACTGCTGTTCGACTTCCGCAAGATTTGGAGAGCCAAGTAGAAACTATCCGTGACGGCGATCTAGATATTCTTTTTATTGCTACTAATGTAACAGCACAAACTAATCGAATTGCTGAGCTAGCTGTTCATAGGCTGGCACGAGTGCAAGTAGTTGGCATGAATTCCCCTGTAAGCACAGGGATGCGTCATGTAGATTACTACATTTCTAGTAAACTGACTGAAGCTGAAAGTAACCCTCAGCAGCATTACAGTGAAACCCTAATTACTTTAGATGTTCCTGCTCAATGTTTTGACTTTGCGACTGAAGAACAGCTCTTAACAACTATAAATGTCAATAGAGAAATCTTAAATATTGCTCAGAGTGCTGTTATCTATATTTCAGGCGCTAATTTTTATAAAATTATCCCAGAAGTTGAAGAGACTTGGGCGAAAATACTAGCTAGGGTACCCAATTCTGTGCTGGTACTATATCCTTTTAATCCCAACTGGGCTCCTATCTATCCAGTAACAGCTTTTCAGGAACGTATATTGGCTACACTGGCAAGGCACGGTGTAGGGAAAGATAGGTTAATCCTTCTTGACGCAGTGCCTAACCGGGCTGATGTAAAGGAACGCTTAAAAATTGCAGATATATATTTAGATTCGTATCCTTATGCCGGAATGACATCGCTAATCGATCCACTAGAGGTTGGTTTGCCGACAGTGGTGATGTCAGGACATTATGCGCGTTCTAATATGGGAGCATCATTGCTGCGAGAACTGGAAATGTTTGATTTAATAGTGGATAGCGAAGAAGCTTATGTCGAGTTGGCAGTTGCTCTAGGAACTAATCCTGAATTGCGGTTCCAGAAAAGTAACCTGCTCAACCAAAAAATGCAGAATACCCCTAGATTTCTGGATAGCCGTTCTTACTCTGCCAGAATAGGGTTAGTGTTTCAAGAGATTTTTGCAAAATATCAGGGAAATATTCTTAAAGAAAACTTAACGTTGAGCGCGATCAACCTGATTATTTTCCCTGATTGGGGTCAGCCTGAAGAATTACTCTTACAAGAATTAATAAGTGTCATTAGAGCGATCGCCACTCACCCAGACAAAAGTAAGATGACTTTACTGGTAGACAGTAGCAATGTTTCTGATGAGGATGCTAATCTTATTTTGTCGAGCGTTGCCATGAACCTTTTAATGGAAGAAGATTTAGATGTTTCCGATGGACCCGAAATTTCACTTGTTGGACAGTTGAGCAAAATTCAGTGGCAAGCTTTGATGTCGCACCTTCAGGGGAAAATCGTATTGAAGCAAGAGAATACAGAGGCGATCACACCGACAGGCTTTGAAAAAATTCCATCCTATCTATTAGACAGTTTTACTAATATATAATAATTATAACAAAAAGGTTGAGTTAAAATTGCATACCTACTATGAACACTGATCTGTTAAAAGCCCAACCCTCTCTCACACCCCTTTTAGATAAACCAATATTTTTCTATTGCTGTGAAGGCGTATATTCACCTGTCAGTATATGTCTAGCGGAAGGCTTTAAAGAGCTGGGGATACCATTTTATTCAAACATCAATCATTGGAAGATTGACCCCGATACAGAAGAATATTTATTTTGTTATGACCCAACTGTGACTCATCACGATTGCTCAATAGTAATTTTGGACTTCCGATGGATGAGAAACGTGAAATCTTTTCCTGAGAATCTATTTCATTCAGAGCAGAAATACATTACTGTCTTGCTAGATGACATGGATGGCTTTACCCTCTGGAATCCACAGTTAGAAAATTTCGATTTCAGATTTAGAACTCACTGCAACAGCAAATCTATATATCCTTCAAACTGTTTAACGTGGGTTTTTGGACTTTCTAACCGCATCCTTAGAGAGACTCTAAAAATTGAGAAATTTGAGAACAGGAAAAGACGTTTACTTGTCAACTTTCGCAACGATCATCGGCAATTGAGATACAACAACGCTCTCCTGAAAATTCGCGAGGGTTATTTATGGATTGACAGTGGAGTCATGACAGTAGACAATCCTCTAAGGCTGATTGCTAGCGAACAAGTTTTGCCGTTAATCCAACATATTTTGCCGCAGGATAATACTACTGAGGATTTTGATAAATCTCCTTCTGACAGTTACCATTACTTACAGTGGAAGCAAACAGGTCAACGCCACTATCCAAGCTACTACCACAATTTGAAGGAATCTACGGCTTGTGCATGCTTTGGGGGTGCTGTTACCTCTAACCATTTTACAGGAGAACCAATCGTAGAATGGTGGGACAGTTGGCGGTTTTGGGAGTCATTGGCGGCTGGGTGTGTAACGTTTCACGTAGATTTCGATAAGTATGGAGTTCAATTGCCAGTAATGCCTGAAAACTGGCGACACTATATAGGAATCGATCTAGACAATATGCAAGATACTGTCGATCGCATTGCTGATGACCCAGGAATTTTAGAGAAAATCTCTGGGGAAGGCCGTCAGTGGGCAATTGAAAATTATGCTCCGCTTCCTACAGCTTTGCGCTTTCTCGAAATGCTCGGTTGTTACACTCCGCAAATGGAGAAATGCCAGGAAAAGGAAGGCGAGTCAGAAGCCTTGTCGCTTTCGATCAAATTGAGAGAGATTAACCTAATTGTTTTCCCTGATTGGTTGCACTCCGAAGAGTCTCTGTGTTTAGAATTGGAACGAGTAATGAGGGCGCTCACCACTCACCCATGCAAAGTTAACATAACTCTCCTTGTACACTACAGTAACGTTTCTGATGAAGATGCCAACTTTGCTTTATATAGTGTTGCCATGAACCTTTTAATGGAAGAAGATTTAGATGTTTCCGATGGGCCAGAAATTTCACTGGTTGGACAGTTGAGCGAAATTCAGTGGCAAGCTTTGATGTCGCGCCTTCAGGGGAGAATCATGTTAGATTATGAGGATACAGAGGCGATCGCATCCTTAGAAGTAGGTAACCTCTCCTCGTATACCATAGATAATCTGAGAAGCATAAAGTATTGAATTGTTGAATCAAGAAGTTTCTGTTGAAAGGTTGAAAATATGGATTATCAAAGATTTTTCGAGCAACTCCCTAGCTTATATGAAAACTGGGAAGAAGGTTTAGCATTTCCCAAATCGGCTGACCGTTTTCATAAAATTTTGGACAAAGTTACAGGTATGACAACGGCAAACGTTATGCAGTTGCTCAATTTTGCTGTAGAATGCCTGGAACCTAATGAGGTTTACTGTGAAGTGGGATGCTTCCAAGGTGCCAGTTTAATTGCAGCCCTTCTGGAGCATCCAGGCCGCATGGCTTATGCAGTGGATAACTTCTCTGAATTTGATACTTTT
Organism: Microcoleus sp. B3-A4; assembly: GCF_036705385.1. Taxonomy (NCBI): domain Bacteria; kingdom Bacillati; phylum Cyanobacteriota; class Cyanophyceae; order Oscillatoriales; family Microcoleaceae; genus Microcoleus; species Microcoleus sp. B3-A4. The sequence goes on from NZ_JAUBUI010000021.1 coordinate 12,489, forward strand.
GGGGATAGTTTTGAAAAATTGACTGAAAATTTATCAAACTTCAATTTGTCAGAGCAAGTTTTTCTCTGCCCCCAAGAGTTTGAAGAGTTTTTCTCCGAACTGGGTGGACTTGAAACTGAAGATAAAATTGGTTTTTATTTTTATGATGGAGCGCACGATTACCGATCGCATTTAATGGGATTACTTTTGGTAAGACCCTTCTTGGCGGAGCGAGCGCTCATTCTTGTCAGCAATAGCAATTGGTCAGCTCCCCAACAAGCTAACTACGATTTCCTAGCTGCTCATCCTCAATGCCAGTTAATTTTAGATAAGGCGGACGGCTCTGATAACTATAAAATTTGGAATGGCGTGCAACTTTTTGTTTGGGATGGGACTAGGAAGCATCAAGAGGAGGGAGAAACTTTCGGAACGAGACGGAATCAAGCAGTCATTGCCTCCTTAAATAAGCTGCAAGAAGAAGAGCGCAAAAAACTTCTAGCTACTCTACATAACGAAGCCGTAGAATTGCACTGCTCTGGTGCAATAACACCGACAAGTAAGGGTAAAATTGTCAATCCACAGGATGAAGAATTATTTTTAGCTTGGTCGATCGAGAATCTAGAAAAAGCTGAAAAAAAATATCAAGAAGTTTTGCGATGGGAACCCGACAATGCAGATGCTTGGCTACATTTAGGTACGCTATATTACATGAGAGAGCAATATCAAGATGCACTATTGTTGCTGCTCAAGTCTATAGAAATTGACCCGTTCAAGGCGATCAGATATTACAATTTGGGCGTGGTGCTAGAAGCTGTTGGCGAACGGTCGCAAGCTATTCGAGCTTATCAAGAGGCGATTAAACTCGATCCTCAGAATATCCAAGCTTATAACAATTTAGGTAATATCATTGCACAAGCGGGTGAAATAGAGCAAGCTGAATCTGTTTATCGTCAGGCGATCGCAGCTAATTCAGGTCACTTCGGTGGTTATCTGAATTTGGGCAATCTTTTAATGTTACGCAAACAAACTGATGATGCTATTACTGCCTACGAAACAGCTCTCAAGCTCAAGCCCCGTGATCCTGATATCCTCAACAATTTAGGCTTAGCATTTCAAGCTAAAAACGATATAGCTCAGTCGTATTCTTACTTGGGGTACGCTTTTTATCGTCAAAGACAATACGACCAAGCCATTAGTTACTTTCAAAAGTGTCTAGAAATTCAAACAGGCGATGTAGCGTTTTATATAGCTTTTGCTGACTGCTATCAATTAATCAATCAAGACCATGAAGCTCTGACAGTCTACGAGGAGAGTACCCGTTTATATCCAAAGGAAGCTAATCTTTATTTCTTTTGGATATTAGCCTTGCAAAAGATTGGACGCACCCCGGAAGCGCTCGCAGTGGCTAGCCAAGCATCAAAACTGCTCCCCCATGCTTTACATTTGAAGCGAGAAGCAGAACTTCTTTTACCTGTTATTTATGAAAATTCAGAAGAAATTGAATTTTATAGGCAAAGATTTTCTCAGGGTTTACAAAATTTAAGTCAGCACATTTTATTAGAAACACCGGAAGCAAAACAAAACGCTTTGAAGGGGATTGGTTGCTACCAAAACTTCCTCCTTCAATATCAAGGTAAGAACGACTTAGAGCTACAAAAAGAGTATGGGCATTTAGTTCACCGAATCATGGCTGCTAACTATCCACAGTGGGTATTGCCGCGTTCAATGTCCCCCCTTAAACCCCAGGAGAAAATTCGCATTGGTTATGTCTCTCATGGGTTGCGCGGAAATGGGGTAGGAAAGCTTATTTTGGGGTGGTTACGTAACTGCGATCGCCAGCTATTTGAAATATATTGCTATCATATTAATTCAGAACAGGATGCCTTAACAGAAAAATTCATAGTCTATAGTGATTTTTTCCATCAGATTGCAGACGATCTAGAAGCTGTTTGCCAGCAAATTATATCCGATCGCTTACACATCGTGGTTTTTGTAGAAGTTGGGATGCACCCGCAGATGATACAAATGGCAGCCTTGCGACTGGCATCAGTGCAGTGTGCAACATGGTTACATCCAGTTACTTCTGGTTTGCCAACCATAGACTACTTTCTATCTAGCGAGGCAATGGAGCCAGAAAATGCAGAAGAGCATTACTTGGAACAATTAATTCGCTTGCCTAAGTTGGGAATTTCCTACACTAAGCAGATCGTTCCCGAACAGAAGAAAAGCAGATGGGATTTTCAACTTGGCGATGACAAAATTGTTTATTTATCCTGTCAATCGCTCTCTAAATATTTACCCCAGCATGACTATATTTTTCCAGAAATTGCTCGAAGATTGCCAGAGTCTCAGTTCGTCTTCATTGCCAACCAAAAACCATTAATAACAGCCAAGTTTCAGCAACGACTTAAACAGGCTTTCGCTCGGTATGGCTTGAATAGCGAAGACTATTGCGTCATTTTACCTCGGCAAACTTTGATGAGTTATTGGCAGCTCAATCTGCTTTCGGATATTTTTCTAGATACCTTTAGTTGGTCTGGAGGTGTTACTACCCTGGAAGCGATAGCTTGTAATTTGCCCATCGTCACCTGTGCGGGCGAATTGATGCGCGGTCGTCAATCCTATGGGATGCTAAAAATACTAGGTCTAACAGATACGATTGCCCAAGATGAGGCAGAGTATATTGACATCGCTGTAAAATTGGGATTAGATGCGGAATGGCGACATACTCTCTCCCAGCAGATGAGCGATCGCCATGCTACTCTCTACGAAGACGTAACTTGTGTCAAAGCGCTGGAACAGTTTTACCAACAGGTGGTGGAAGAGAAGCTAACAATTGATGCAAAAACACCGCCATTATTGTCAACAGCTAAGAAAAAAGTTCTCCATGTTGGCTGCGGGCCTGATTCCATATCAGGGTTGCATAAGACTTTCAAAACTGATGAATGGCAGGAAGTGCGACTTGATATTGACCCCAATGTTAAGCCAGATATCATCAGCTCTATTACTGATATGAGTCCTGTCCCCAGTCACTCGGTTGATGCAATCTGGTCATCCCATAATATTGAGCATATCTATCCACACGAAGTCCCGATCGCCTTAGCTGAATTTTACCGCGTACTGAAGCCAGGTGGATTTGTTTTAATCACCTTGCCAGATATCCAAAAAGTAGCAGAGTATGTAGCTCAAGGGAACTTAGAGGAGCCTATCTATCTTTCTCCGGCTGGCCCAATCGCTGCAATTGATATTCTCTATGGTTTGGGTACAGATCTCGCTAAAGGTAAATACTACATGGCACATCGCACCGGTTTCACACAGGAAAGCCTGGCTCAGAAAATGCAGCAAGTTGGTTTCCACCCAGTTGAAGTCCGTAGCGAAGATCTCAATCTTTGGGCAACAGCTTATAAGCCTAAAGAATTGAACAGTTAATTACAAGAATCTAAGTATTTTTGCCACATCTGTTCATAAGCTTTTTCCATTTCATGGGTAAAATTTTTCCCATTCCATAGAGGCGCAGTTTGCCGTGACTGTCGCAAAGTCCAAGCAATTTGCTGTCGCAAACTCGGATTTTTTCCCAAGCGAATTCCCCATTCCACATATTCTTCATCCGTCCATGCAATTCCCTCAGTTATCCCTGCATTTATCATCATGGTGTAACTATTTCGGCTAGAAAATTGCTCTCCTACACGAGTTACTATCGGAATTCCCATCCATAGGGTTTCCATAGTAGTTGTAGCTCCGTTATAGGGATAAGTATCTAGCACTACATCAGCAATTCCTAAATTAGCTCGATGCTCAGCCTCGGAAGCAACCAACGGTAAAAACCGCAGGCGCTTCTCATCAACTCCCTCGGATGTCGCTATCTGAATGAAAAAGTTTTTGAGTGCTTCTTGATCGGCTAAACCTTTGACAATGAAATAGCTATTTGGGACTGCTTGCAGAATTTGCATTTGCAGCCGTACAGTATTCGGATTGTATTTATATCCTCTCTGAGCGCTCAGATAGATAATTGCATCACTAGGAATATTTAAATTTTCGCGCCGGAGGGTTGGTACGCCTACCTCAAAACCATCTACTGCTATGTAAGTTTGTGGCAAACGCCAAATTTTTTCCGTATAGTATTCCTGAGCTGATTCTGGCAATACATAGGGGTCGGCTATGTAGTAATCAACTGCCGGCACTCCTGAAGCATCCCACCCCAGCCAAGTCGCTTGAATAGGGGCGGGTTTCATTGCCATAATCTCACAAGTATTATTCAGCGTTAGGCTATCGAGTTCGATCAAAATATCAATCTCATCTTCATAAATCCTTTCGGCAGTTCCGGCCCCATCTAGTCCTAATTTATAAGCTCGATCTACTTTGCTAATGTACCAATCTTGTAAAGGATCGCAGGTATGTTCCGCTGCCAGAAAATAAGCATTAATTTCAAAACGATCGTGGTTATGATACTGAAATAACCATCTTGCTAGTGAACCTACAGAATGGGTACGGAGGCAATAGGAAATATATCCTATTTTTAACCGCTTGTCAGAACCCTTTCTTTTTAAAATATAAGAGTGCCGCTGGCGATATTGTTCTACTTTCTCCTTGGCATAATTTTCTACATTTAATTGACAAAGCTGTGCTACTTGAGAACGAATTGTGACATTTTCTTGGGGTTCGTCCTGAAAATATGGGAAGAAAAAACTAGAACTTAATAAGCGAATCGTCGCACTTGAATCGAGGTAAGTTGGTAGCTCTTTACTTAAAGATTCAAGAAGCAACTTATGCCTTTCAATCACATAAATAAACTCATTCCAATACCCACCAGCGCTCATTAAACCCCGCATAATCAAGTGATTTGCATAAATTTTATCGGCTAACTTATCCATTAAAGAATAGCAAAGCTTAGCAGTTTCTATTCCCTTATCATACTCATGGATATCTTGATAGAGGCAAGATAAAGTTCGCAGTAATTCTGGATGTTCAGGAGCTAAACGCAGACCTAATTCAGTGAAACGGACTCCGAGAGTAAATCTTTTAGCTGAATAGGAAATCTTATAGATAAACTCTATTAAATTATCTAGAAAAAGTAGAGGTTCCTTGACATAGGGTAGACAGGCTTCCGTTAAGTCAAAAAATGAGGGATGGAAAGGAGCTCTATCTAAACTCTGCTTCCATACTTGTACCAATAAATCGGAATCTACCCCAAGCTGAGGTTCAGATTGGAAAAGCTCAATTACCCCTAAATCCCTCAGTTCGTCTCCTGTATAGCTTCCCAATAGGATAGACAACTTTATCAAATGCAGAACGTTGTTAATCTCTGTAGGGCTAATTTCTCGCAGGTGCTGTCGAATTGCCCAAGCTACTGAATAGTTAATTAGTTCTAACTCTTGTCGTTCTGCTTCAGCTTGCAGTACCTCCATCAGTTCAGCCGTCCACAGCTCGATCTCTTCTGACTCCCCTTCGGTCATTGCCAACAACCACGTTGTCTGAGCCTCTATTTCTTGCCCTTCCAACAGCAATATCAGCCCTAAATGCCAGTAGTAAGACTTTATTTGGGGTGCTGCGGCAATGGCTTGCTCGTAAAGCTGTGCTGCCTGAGTATAATTTCCGCTGAGCAAAAATTGAGCGGCTTGCTGCTGCCAATCAGGTGTTAGGGTCAAATCTTGAGAAATCATAGAACAAGCCTCTAAAAGCTGTTTTAACTAAGCTGTTTTAACTGCCAACAATTGGAAAATTCATACCGAAGCCCATAATGCAAAGCGGATAGTACGCACGGCACTACCCGCTTTTTGATTCTACAAACAAAGATGTTTCTACTCAGAAATTACTTGGTCACTTCTGTCATGCCACCTCCACAAGCAACTGTCGTTCCATCAGCAGTACCGGCTGTGGCTACTACACCACTACTTGTACTCTCACAAAGTACGGATTGCGTACCTTTCGCGTCTCCCGAAGGAACCAACCCAACAGTTCCGTTATAAGCTTTGAGCGCCCCACCTACAGTTGGATTTGCTGCGGCTTGAGCTCCAGTTGCGCCTGTGAGACTGAGGGTGTATGTATAGTTTTGGGTAGAAGTTTTCAGACCAATACCCAACGGAGTCATTTGATCGGTAAATTTGCTATTTTCTGCGTAGTAAGCTTGTTGGGCCTTAATAATTGAGCTGGCGTACTGCTTACCTTCTGTCTGCTTGGCTTTGTTAGCTTGGCTGAGGAAGGAAGGCAAAGCAATAGCAGACAAAATACCGATGATGATGATAACAACCAGCAGTTCAATCAGGGTGAAACCTTGATCCTGTCTTCTTTTGTTGATGTGTTGCAGGAACTTGGCTTTAAATTCAGTCTTCATAAGTCTTTTCTCCGTGAGGGGTGGGATGCTTGATTTCTAACTCTTATATGTAACTTACCCAGTTATCGGCGCTTTAATATCACCCCAAACTATTTTTTTTTTCAACTCCTGGCTCTAAGACTCCAAAAGCACATACAGAAAGACTTCCAGCCTAATCAACAGTTCCTTGACTTCCTCAAAGGCAGTCTCATCACTAAAAGACTCTAGGTTAACACCGATCTGCGAGCCGATTTGGAGCCACTGTTCTACTAGGGACACCACAGACTGCGGCCCATCCCAAAGAGGTAGCAAACAAGCCGCGATCGTACTCTCGATCGCCACTGGCGCTAGAGTTGGCACAATAATATAACGGCTAATCTCAAACGGCGTCTGGCTGTCAATGCAATTACTCAAGTCTTCCCTAATCTGGGAAGTCCTCAGTTGAGGGTGCAGGTGTACCCGTGCTTCCCGCCATTCGGCTTCCGTCCATTCCGCAACTGGCACAAAAGCCTGAGTTCGATCGGGATTGCCGCACCAGAAATCAAACAAACGGTGCACGGGATGTAACAAGTCAAATAAATGCAGTCGCTCTTCCACAGAAGTTTCTGGGAGACTCATCGCCAAAAACAAAGGCAAATCATCAGGATCTTTGAACAAATCCATCAACTCCCACCGACGCCAAGCCACCATACTGATAAACTCTAAATCAGCATCTCTCAACATAGCAAACACTTCAGGAATGGTACAACCTTTATCACCCACGAATAAATAGTTAACCATAATCCATCCCTCATCCTTCACGCGATCGGTATTCCAGGTAAATGCCTTAAGCGCTACTCCATCTTGTAATGCTTCCATTGTTTCCCGGACTATTTGCACCTCCAATTCTCCTGGACATCCATTCATTAATCCCATTGTTTTGAAAGCAGCTTGAGCCCGAAATACTCCGGCTCTACCATTTGAACTGTGAAGGTTTGTGCGGATGATGCCATTGGTAGCCAGAACCGATTTCATCGCTTGCAATCCAGCAATAGCATCTGGCAAGAGATACAGAACTTCGTCAGCATTAATATAGTCAAACTCTAATCCTAAACTTGGTAACTCTTCTATCTTCAAAGCATAAAACTCTGCATTACCAACCCCATGATACTGTAAACGTTGCTCAGCTAGTTTCACAGATTCTTCTGATAAATCGATGCCTACTATTTTCGCTCCCGGATTGGCGAGAGCTAAAACCAAGGATTTATAACCAGTGCCGCATCCCGCATCAAGGATAACTTTACCTTCGGTATTGATAACTTTTCTATTTCTTAAGTAGTAAGCAGTTACACAATTATGAAGGTAGAGCAATTCACTGTTGTCTTTTGGAGATTGTTCCAGCGGGATTCTGGGATAAGGAGTATTGTCAAATTGCTGGCGAATGTTTTCTATTAACTCTAAATTTTGGTGATCCATTTTTAATTACACTCAACGCTGGCAAATTATCTTAGTATCTCAGAAAATAGCCGATCGCCCGCCCACTCGCAACACATACTTGCAATAATAGTCTGAAAACCCATTGCCCAACCCACTACCACGTCCATGAACACCAACATCAGCCCCATCCTCAAAGTATTCACCCTTTCCGCCGCACTTTCCCTGGCCATCAAGTACGCAGGGCCTAGCTTATCCATACCCTCTACCGACCTCAACGCCCTCATCGCTGTCTTTACCCCCAGTATCATCTTAGCTGCCATCCTCGGCTGGCGATCGGGCCAACAGCAGCAGTAGAGACGCAATCAAAAAGTGCGATCGCTACTTGGTCTAAAGACTATGTTTTTGCCTAAATCTTAATTCCCCGTACAGCTATCAAAACTACACTTGAGGGAGTGACCATGATTCAAATCATACCTGAATTAGTAACATTTGATGAATTCATTGACTGGTATCCTGAAAATTCAGAACACCACTACGAACTACACAATGGAGAAATTGTTGAGATGCCAAAAGCAACAGGCAAACATTCTCAACTGACAGGTTTTCTCCTAGCCGATCTCAACTTTGAGATCCGAAGGCTACAACTGCCCTACTTCATCCCCAAAGAATGCGTCATCAAACCCATGCGCGAGGAATCGGGATATGAACCAGATATTATTGTACTTAACGAACAAACCATTGGCAACGAGCCGCGATGGGAGAAATCATCTATTATCACAATGGGTTCATCAGTCCCTCTAATCGTCGAGGTAACTAGCACTAATTGGGGGGATGATTATCCCCTAAAGCTTGAGGCATATGAGTCAATGGGTATTCAGGAATATTGGATTATAGACTATCTAGGATTGGGCGGCAGACGGTTCATCGGCAACCCCAAACAACCCACTTTTTCGGTTTACCAACTAATTGACGGCGAGTAAGCTGTTGTGCCTTTAAATAGGGTATAATTAAAAATTAGTTTAGTTAATCTCTAGAAAAATGCCAGCTAAAAACCATCTCAATCCCCAACAAAGAGAGAAACTACAAAAAGCCTTAAGAGAGGAAGAAAAAGCAAATATTAGAGAAAAAATTTTAATTTTATTATTGCTCAATGACGGCAAGACACAATCTAAAATTGCTGATTTTTTGGGTTGCTCAGTCAACAAAGTATCTTATTGGTGTGTCAAGGGAGACCCAGACAATCTAGAGAGTCTAATAGATGAGAGGATGAAAGGAAATCACAAAAAACCCACAGATAAATATATAGAAATATTATTAAAAACTCTCGAAAAAGAGCCTCAAGAATTAGGATATAATTTTGGACGATGGACAGCGCAGAGATTAGCAACATACTTAGAGGAATCCACAGGAATAAAATTAAGTGGAGGACAAGTTCGGAGGATATTAAAGCAAAAAAAGTATGTTTACATCTGGGCAAAGTATAGCCTGGAGTCCAAGAGAAATCCGGAAAAAAGAACAGCGTTTAAAATAAAAATAGCAGAATATTTAAAAATAGAAAAATTAACTCCAGAACGATTACAGGTATGGTTTTGGGATGAGAGTGGATTTAGTTTAAGAGTCACCAGGAGAAAGAACTGGTGTAAAAAAGGCAGCCGAAAAAAGGTCAGAGGAGACCGAAGAAAAGGCAGAGTTAATGTAATGGGAGGAGTGAGAAATTCCGCTAAAAAAAGGTGGGTAGAGTTTCTAAAAAAAGGCGATTCATATAATTTTTATCAAGTGCTAAAGCTGTTTTATGAAGAGCTAATTAATGAATGGGTATCAGCAGGTAATCAAGCCTCCGAATTTGCGGAAAAAGGAGCCCAAATAGTGATGATCCTTGATAATGCTAGTTTTCACAAGAAAGAAGAGTACCTGAAAATAATTGAAACAGAAATGCCTAACCTTCATTTAGAATTCCTCCCCGAATACAGCCCCGACTATAACTTAATTGAATTAGTATGGCATTCGGCAAAAGAATATATTGCCAATCGACTTTTTACATCTATTGAAGAGCTGGAGTATTTATTGCACCGCCTCTTAAATGAAGGGCAATTAATAATTAAATGGGGTCGCAAAATCAAAAATAAGGGTAATGCTTGTATCACAGTTTAAATGTGCAACAGATTAAAATGGCTATGTTTCTCTCCCGAGAGGGGGCTGATTGAGCCGGAAAATTTATACGTGTAAGGCGAGTGCTTTTTTAAGTGACAATTAACATTTATTAGACCTCTATTAGAAATTTCCAATTATTATTATTATTATTATTATAATCGTCGGTTCTCATCAAGAGCAAGTTGTCGCTTCATACCCTAGTTATTCCCCAGGAAAGATTGGTTCAAAAAGGAAGACGAATAACATATAGAAACATAGAGACTCAACGGATTCAGACGCAAGTTTTCTGAGGGATATGAGCGAGAATATTTACGGCAATCTTAAAGGATTACAACCGAGTCACATCAAACAATTACAGCAGCTTTCCGAGCAGCGGCAGCCAAGCGATCGCCCGATTGCCCCCGAATTTGCTCAGAAGCTAGCAGCCATTAGTACAGAAATTCATCAGCCAGTATGCAGCTACATCAATCGACGCGGGCAGGTAGTCCGAGTCGGGATAGGTACGCCGCAACAGACTCAAATTCCGCCGCAAGAGCTGCCTCAACAGGGCGCTGGGCACTTGAGTGGAATTCGTTGCGTTGCCACTCAACTCAAGGGAGAGGCACCTGATGCTGCAGCACTAATGGCAATGGCACGCCAACGCTTAGATGCTTTGGTGGTGTTAATCCCCAACAGCAATGGAACCCAAAGACGAGATGACAGCGCTACTGGCTACGTCAAAGAAACTTATCTAGCTCACCTGGTACCCGATTTAGAGACGCCTTGCCTCGTTTCTCCTCCCCTCAGTCTGGATGACCTGACTGAGCAAGACTTCGACGACTTAGTTGATGGATGGGAAAGGGAGTTTCAAGAAGCAGGCTTTGAAACATCTCAATTGCCAGCAATTGAGACTCAGGGCGATCGCGTTCTGCTGGTTGGGTTAATGACCGAGGATCTTACTGCCCAACGGTTTCAAGATGGACTAGACGAACTCGTGCGGTTAGTTGAGAGTGCGGGAGGAGAGGTACTGGAGACGGTACACCAAAAGCGATCGCATCCCCATCCTCAAACTGTCGTCGGTCAGGGAAAAGTAGAAGAAATTGCGCTGTTGGCTCATCAGCTTGGAGCCAATCTCATTGTCTTTGACCGAGATATCTCTCCCTCTCAAGCGCGAAACTTGGAAAACCAGATTGGAATCGAAGTAGTAGACCGGACTCAAGTGATTCTCGATATCTTCGCTCAACGTGCTCAATCCCAGGCCGGTAAATTGCAAGTGGAACTGGCGCAATTGGAGTATATGCTACCTCGGCTTCGGGGTCGAGGTCAGGCGATGTCAAGATTAGGGGCTGGAATTGGGACGCGAGGCCCTGGTGAAACCAAACTAGAGACTGAGCGACGAGTCATTCAGCGGCGAATCGCGCAACTCCAGGAATCCGTGAACCAACTACAGGCACATCGCGCCCGCTTGCGACAACAGCGACAGCAGCAAGAAGTCCCCTCTATTGCATTGGTAGGTTATACCAATGCGGGTAAATCCACCCTGTTAAATGTGTTGACTCATGCCGAAGTTTACACAGCCGATCGCCTGTTTGCCACCCTCGACCCGACGACGCGAAAGGTTGTCATTACAGATCCGCAAACCCAGGAACGGCGATCGGTTCTTCTGACAGACACGGTTGGATTTATTCACGAACTCCCGCCACCGCTAATCGATGCGTTCCGAGCCACACTAGAGGAAGTTACTGAGGCAGATGCGCTGCTTCATGTCGTAGATCTTTCCCATCCAGCTTGGCAAAGCCATATCCGTTCAGTGATGGACGTGTTAGAAGAAATGCCTGCCCTTCCAGGGAAAGCTATGATTGCCTTTAATAAGATCGATCGGGTCGATAGCGAAACTCTAGCTTTAGCCCAGCAAGAATATCCCGAAGCTGTATTTATTTCAGCCACTCAAAGCTTGGGTTTAGATACTTTAAGGCAGCGAGTGCTGCAATTTATGGACGACGGCGTTTTATCTCCAGCACTTGTAGAACAGTAGAAGGGAGCGATCGTGTTAACTATAAATTTGAATTTGCTAATTCGACTATTAAGCTGTTGTGCATCTAAATCGCATACTTAATCCCTTTGTTTTCAATACTGGGAGAACATACGACGCTCGCAGCGCAACCAAATCCCTAACTACTCCTTCATTAAGAAGAGTCCGAAACTCCTTCAAACAATGGATTAATTTGCACAATTTTAGTCCCAAACTTGTCAACTTAAACCCTTATAACCAGCGACGAAATTAACAATAAAAAATGTACGGTTGAATAATTAATTTAAAATTATTCATCGTACTTTTTTAGGTTTTACTATTCTACCACCAGCGATATTGCTGAAATTGGAGAATTAACTGAAATGAAGGAGTCAATCTATTGGTTGAATTTCTAGCTAACTAATCCTCGTCATTGAAATAGTTGGTGTGAATACTTACGTTGTGGCAATACTCATAGATGAATTTGAACGAGGGTGAGGCTATACGTGGTAGTGGGATCATGAGATATATCTTCAAAAAACTGAAGAGAACTCTCGCTATTTTACAACGCAAGAATTTGACGAACAATTAACACCCACTCGTCAACTGATGAAATTAAGCATAGTCGTTCCAGAAGCGATCGGCGATCGGGATAACTAGCGCTCGACCCCGGGATAACTAGCGCTCGAATCCAGGAGAATTGGCGATAGAACCAGGGATAACTGGCGAGCGTTTGTCAAAGGTCGATCGGCATCGTCAAAAATGTAGAACGCACCCAAAAATAATTATATGCCATACAAAACTTATCCCGATTTGCCCTACTTTATATTTTTAAAATAAGCGACTAAACAACCGTCACGTCTTAGATAATCTGATAACTATTCTAACATTTTAAAAATGGCTAATAAATTTTTTATAAATTATTTTATGACTGTTTTTTAGTAGCGAGCAGTTACATCTTTGGTTGCTGTCGGCGTCTTATACTGTCCCCAAAGTGATAAAAGAGCGATCGTGATAGCAAACGCGATCTCCTTTTTTCGGCCGATTATATGTAGGGTGCCTGCGTAAGTTCTGAACTAAATACTTCTTCTTTCTACGTCGCAATTCCCTATTACCAATTCCCTTGATTCACGCTCCGGAAGTCACAGATACACGGATAGCTGTTTTTTCCTTCTTTCTGCTTCGCCCCAATTCCCCACCATCAATTCAAATACTTAGCTTAGGATAGCGAAATCTGCTTGCGTAAAAACAGGCGGCGCGGCTGGCCGAACAGCCTACCAGTCAAATTCCAATCCACCTGTTGCAAGCGATAGCCCGCCTGATAGTACAACTGTCGCGCCGGGTGATTATTTTCCAGAACGTGGAGGTAAATCTCAGAAAATCCCCATTCTCTGGCTGTCTCCTCGCAGTTGCTGAGCAATTGTTGAGCAACGCCCTGTCGCCGATAGTCCGGGTGAACGGCTAAATTCGACAAATAAGGATAGTCAGAGCTCGGTATTTGCCAAGGAAAGCGAGAACGCAGAGCCATTTCTACTGTTCCTGCCATGCGCTGAGCTCGGTGCGATCTATAATTCTGCGTTCCCTCCTCGCGCGAGACTAGCTCAGCAACCAGACAAATGTAATGTTCTGCCTTAGAACGCAGTCGATTTTTTAAATCTTCGTAAATGCCCAAACGCAACACTGGATACACCCATTCTACAAACCCCTCGCGGGAGTGAAAGCTCATGGCTAAAATATCAGCTAGCTGCGTTAAGTCGTTGGGCGCAGCGACCCGGATCGAAAAACCAGAAAGTCCGGGAGTTTGTTGTTGGTGAGATGGTGAGGAAAAAAATGAAGGATTCACAATGCCAGGCCACTATATTAATTTTTTTACGCGGGTTTCTAAGCTACCATCTTAGAAAAATTACTGATGTTATACTGTTATTCTAACGTAACTTATAGGCATAGTTTATTAGCCAGGTTAAATTACATTTATTGTGCTTGACTTTAAGGAGTATGTGAGGTAAATGGAAATTGTTTAGCATTTAATACTCGAGTTATGAAAAAATAAAACTCATCCCCTAATACTAGATTTGTGGATAAGCTATTTCGCCTTTAAATTGAAGCTCGATCCCTGGCTTTCGACCGGCATCACAAGAGTTTAAGTAAACAGTAGCTTACAAATTAAATGCGCGATAGCTTAGCGGGCAAGGTATTAAAAACAATCACAAAGGTTTTAACGTCAGGTTCCCGGAATCTTACCGCTGTCTGCTTACGGAAATACCCGATCGAATATAATTTATCCGTCAAGCGGTAGTTGAAAAACTCAACGACTAGATCGGACTAACACCGGGCGCGCTGGGGCGTCGGATGTTCCCCGCCGCCCCCCGGCCTGGTACCCCAGCTTTCAGCAGTTGTGGGCAATCCATCGCCCGTCCCCGAGCGAACAGGCCTTACCTGTTGAGCTAGTGGGTACTTTTCCAACCTCCAATTTAAATTTGGATGCCTGGAAACAGTATGCAGGGGTTTTCCCCGTCGGTTCGATACTCTGCTGCGCGCGAGCGAGACCTTCAAAACCTCGATCGAGCTGATTGACCCCGCCCAACAACCGATATCCGCCACCGACACTGGTCGTGGAGAGATCAAAATTTTAGACTCTAGTTCAAGCTCCGCGATTCATCTGTGGAGTAAATCTAAAATCTAAAATCTAAAATCTAAAATCGACCGATCGGTTTCCACAGAGTACATCCCTAGCTAAGATTAACAGATGGATGATCGAGCTTGCGGTGTTTCGCCGCAGTAATTGGCTTGTCGAAGGTCTGCTGGAGGCACAAAAAATGCCGAGATCGGGGAAAAAAGTGCAAGTCTAACTAAAATGGTACAGCAATTGCGTCACTCCCACAGACACCTCTGTGGTCTGTCAGCCACCCCCGAATATGAGTCAGGGGCTCGGGGCCGGATTGTGGTCGGTATCCTTGGCTGACTGTTAAAGTTGCTGTTACTTGTGGGAAAAAACACAGGCGAAGATGTTGGTTGTCTATTGTATCTTGCTGCGGGCAGCTTTCACATACCAAATAAAACAGTCCCAGGAGCCAGGACCAAACATAAATTTGGCAAGTCACCTCACAATCAGGACGGTTATTCCTATGTATTCTGAGATATGCAGACGGCAGTTAAAATGATCAGATTAGTGTTTGCTCTCCTGCTGCATAAAGGTAAGGGGTGAAATAAAATTATCGGGAGACGAGTTTATGTGAATATCATTAAATAATAAAATTGGGGTGCACGACAGATAACTGTGGCTCAGAAGAATTCCGCATTGAAAACCCAGACATCAAAAATCAAGGTTGATGCTTGCCTCGCACACTCACAACAACTTCATATCCACGAATTATTGTGATACCATTTTCCCAAAATAATGGCACTATAGGCAAAATCCCAACCCTTATGTCATCAGTCATTCGCAATCGAAAATCCCAAATCGAAAATGGTATGACTTCAGCAATTTAAATCGGCGAATTCTTCCTTTGATCAGACTTATTAAATCGAACAGCCCCGGGGCACAGGAGAACGGTGCATGAATTCCCAAGAAAATCCTAAACTAAAAATTCTGATCGTCGATGACGAACCGGATAACCTCGACTTGCTTTACCGCACCTTCCATCGAGACTACAAAGTGCTCAGAGCCGAATCTGGCCCCGCTGCTCTCGAAATTTTGGCAAAAGAGGGAGAAGTTGCGGTGATTATCTCGGATCAGCGAATGCCAAAAATGAGCGGTACGGAGTTTCTCAGCCTGACGGCGGCTCAGTACCCCGACGTGATCCGAATTATTTTAACTGGCTATACGGATGTTGAAGATTTAGTTGAAGCTATTAACGCTGGCAAAGTATTCAAATACGTTACCAAGCCTTGGGATGCTCAAGAGCTGATAAATCTTGTCAGTCAAGCAGTTGAGACTCACAATCTTCTGAAAACGCGCACCAATGAACTGCGCCGTGCTTTGAGCCAAGAATCGCTGCTTTATGCCGTTACCAATACTATCCGATCGGCTCTCAATTACCAGCAAATGCTGCAAAGAATTGTGGAAAGTGTCGGGCAGATGTTTGAGGTGAGTTGCTGTTTGCTGCGGCCGTTCCAAGACGGCCGAGTGGCCGATGAGTGGTTCGTTTACCAGAAGGCAGAAACTAAAGAGTTGCGGGGCGATGAGGAAGCGATGCCCGGAGATGCTTCTGCTGCCGAACTCTCCCCAGATTTGCTGCCGGATTTGGTTTGGGAAACTCTGGATGTGGAGGTGATTCAAGATGCCCAAACTGACGATCGAGTTTTAAACTGGGATAATCAGCAGCGACAGCAGGCTTACGAAGCTGCGAATATTCGATCGAGCTTGATCGTACCGCTGTTTTACAAAATGGAACTGATGGCAGTCTTGGCGCTGCACCAGTTCGAGCGACCGCGCCAGTGGCAAGACCACGAGGTACAGTTGGTAATTACGGTGGCAGACCAAGCGGCTTTGGCGCTTTCTCAAGCCCGGGCTTACGAACAGGTGCGAGCGCTGGCCAAGCGCGAGGCCTTAGTCAATACTATTACTACGGCAATTCGATCGAGTCTCGATCCCCAAAATATTTTTGCAGCCATTACTCAACAACTCGGCCAAGCTTTGCAAGTTGACGGCTGCGCCCTATCTCTGTGGACAGAAGATGATGAATACGTCCAATGCGTGGGGCTGTACGACACAAATATGGATACGGTGGCTGTAGAAGAGAGTTTTAACCCTCCAGAGGTAGTTGCGAACCCTCTTGGCCCTGAGACGATTTCTGCCGATGCTGTTGGCAACGCTCCCGCCTGGGTTTTTGCCCATCCTTCCCTGCCACAGTCTTTGGTGCCGATTCGGGGCAATCCGGTGTTGCTGCAAGTTATGGTATCAAAAGAGCCGGTGGCGATCGAAGATCTCGACGAACACCCCGAGTTAAATGTTACAGAACTGCAAGTTCGATCGCCAGCCCGCGCCCTGTTAGTCGTTCCCTTACTATCAGAAGGCAAAATCATCGGCAGCATTTCCCTGCGCCAAAATCGCAGCATCCGCCGCTGGAACATCTCAGATATTGACCTGGCTCAAATAGTCGCCACTCAAGCGGCTCTTGCCGTGCAGCAGTCGCGCCTCTACCAGACTACCAGACAGCAGGCAGAACGGCTTCTGGAAGCCGATCGGCTCAAAACCGAGTTTTTCCAAAATATCTCCCACGAGTTCCGCACGCCTCTAACTCTCACAATCGGCCCTCTCGAATCAGCTTGCGGCCGCAAAGAAGACTTGCCCTATGAACAAGCCGTAATCGCTTTGCGTAATTCCCGCCGCCTCCTGCGCTTGGTAAATCAACTGCTGGACTTGCAGCGGCTCGATGCCGGACGGATGCAGCCGAGTTTTCGCCCCTGCGATTTAGTCGGTTTCTGTTACTCTACCGCAGAGTCATTCCGGGCCTACTGCGAGAAAAAAGGACTGCAGTTAATTACCCAACTGCAAGAATGTCCTTTACTTTATTTGGATCTTGAAAGATTTGACAAAGTTATTTACAACCTGCTATCAAATGCTGTCAAATTCACCCCAGAAGGCGGAACTATCACCCTGAAAGTTGAATCGGCCGGCGCTCACTGCTTGTTGCAAGTAAAAGACACTGGTATCGGCATTCGCACGGAACAAATTCCCTATTTATTCGAGCGGTTTCACCAAGCCGAAGGTTCAGCTAGCCGTTCCTATGAAGGCAGCGGCTTAGGTTTGGCACTTGTCAAAGAATTAGTCGAACTCCACGGCGGTCAAATTTCAGTTGAGTCAGTTTACGGCGAAGGTACTACTTTTACCGTTTGGCTGCACTTCGGTTCGACTCACTTACCCCCGGAACAGGTACTAGAAATACCAGCAGAGTTTCACTCCTCCAAAGCTGCGGTGGAACTGGCAGATGTGGAGGCGGATTTGTCGGAAAATGAGGCAGAAGATCATAACTTTGAGGCGCTCGAACCGGTCAGATCGGAAACGGCAGTGGGAACGGTTTTGGTGGTTGACGACAATCCCGATTTGCGCTTTTATGTGTCGGCAATTCTGCGAGAGTCCGGCTTTGCAGTTTTGCTCGCCCGCAATGGACAAGAAGGATTTGCCGTGGCAAAAAAACGTCGCCCTAATCTAATTATAACGGATTTGATGATGCCTTTGATTTCCGGTTTGGATTTGATTCGGATGATTCGAGAGGATGAGGAATTGCAGGGAACTCCAGCAATTTTGCTGACTGCTAAAGCCGACGAAGATACTCGAATTGAAGGAGTAGAACGGGGTGCAGATGCTTATTTGTCGAAGCCTTTTAACGATCGAGAATTGTTGGCGGAAGTGCGGAATTTGATCGCCCTCAAACAAAACGAGCGCCGAGTGCAGCAGTTGAACAGTTATTTAACTGAGTCGGTGCTGCGCCGATTTTTACCGCCGGCGATGGTCAAGGCCGCAGCGGCTGGAGATTTGGCCCTGGATTTGCGCCCGGAACCGCGATTGATTACTATTTTGTTTAGCGATATTGTCGGTTTTACTCAAATGGCAAATACGCTGCGATCGCGCCGGGTAGCTGAGCTGTTGAATGAATATTTGGCTGCAATGACTAAGGCTATTTTTGACAGTGGCGGTACGGTGGACAAGTTTGTTGGAGATGCGGTAATGGCTTTCTTTGGCGCGCCGGAGGAACTAACGCCTAACGAGCAAGTACGTCGCGCTGTGGCTGCTGCGGGGCAAATGCTGCGAGCTCTCAAGGAGCTTAACAAGGGCTGGTTGGAGCAGGGAATTGTTGGGGAAAATGGCGTGCCTCCGGTGCGGTTTCGCTGCGGAATTCACCAGGGTACTGCGGTGGTGGGGATGTTTGGCGGCCCCGATCGAGCGGATTATACTGCGATCGGGCCGAGCGTGAATATTGCCGCCCGCTTGCAAGAGGTGACGGAACCAAACACGGTGCTAATTTCGGCGGCGGTGGCAGATTATGTTGAGGAAAATCGCATTGTGAAATATAAGCCTTTGAAACTTAAGGGAATTGATGAAACTGTATTGACTTTTTTACTAAATTGTGATTAGTCATTAGAAGTATTATGTGTTGATATCCCACGCACAATTTCGGGAACAACCTATTCCTAAATAAGTAGATGAGCGGCAAAATATCTATGTAGTCCAAAGCGATCGTCACTCCGTGAAACGCTCTTTAGAAGCGATATTTTATGCAAACAATCGCCCGATTGATGATAGCTTGATAGTCGGTGACATACTAAAGTTTATGTGTACCTACTTACTGGCCGTAAACAATGTGTTAAATTTAACTTGAATCACGCTAGTTAATGTTTCTTTACATAAACATAATTTTTTCCGCCTACCTACTTAAGCGCCCGGATTTGCGCTCCGGCTGTGGAGTCAATTGTTTAATCTTTAATCTTTAATCGACTCACCAAAGTTCAAGCTTCCAAATGGTGGCTGGGGAGTCAACTCTAAAATCTAAAATCTAAAATCTAAAATCTAAAATCTAAAAGTGACTGACATTCCTTGCTTGAATCTATCAAAAGAGGGAACTTTTTTAACCGCTCGTCGGGGGATAACCTCTATCTAGAGAACGGTTACGCCGATCGCTCCGATCGAGTAAAAATAGAGTGTCATATCTTCTTCTGTATTCTATGAAACTGAATTATTTTACGAAACGGCTTTCGACTTTAGGGCGCTCGATCGCTGCAACTGTGCTTTGCGTCTGTGCGATGGCCTTCGTCTGGTCTGGTGCGTTCTTCTCGAACACCGCAGCAATGGCTTCTCCTGCTGTAAACTCGATGGCAGCAGACGCAGATGCGGGCGATAAGGTTCAAGAAAAAGCCAGCAAAGATGCTGGACGAGCCAAGAACTTCATCCGAGATACAGAAGAGAAGGTTAAGGAAACTGCCAAGACAAATGCTTCTAAAGTCGATCGCTCATCGGAGGATGGTAGTGTAGTAGAGCGCAAAGCTAAGAAAGATGCGGCCACAATTGAGAAAAGAGCATCGGAAGATTCAGCTCGGACTCAGAAAGCAGTAGATAATACCAAGAATGCTGTCGAGAGCGCTGTTGACAGCATCAAGGGTGTTTTTGGCAAGTAGACAATAAATAAGTAGGTAAGCGCAAAAAAACAATAATATCTTGCAGGGGCTTGTAGGGGCGGCTTTAGGGCTTATCTACAGTAAGGGCGAGTCGATCGTTGCAGAACCCGCCCTCTCCCCAAGTAATGTTTATTTGTACTTACTTACTTGAAACTGAAAGATTGATGTAGATTGACCAAGATATCTAGACGGCTCCTGTAAGCGACCCCAAGCCCTTATTTAAAATTGTCGCAAAAAGCGCAAATCGCTAGAATAAACCCGGCGAATGTCGTCGATTTCATAAAGTACCATTGCGAACCGCTCGACACCAAAACCGGCCGCAAACCCAGTATATTTTTCTGGATCTAAACCGACTCCTTTAAGAACGTTAGGATCGACCGTTCCGCAGCCCAAAACTTCCAGCCATTTGCCGTTCCACTGCAAATCAACTTCGGCAGAAGGTTCCGTAAACGGAAAGTAACTGGTGCGGAATCGAATCGGCAAATCTTGCCCGAACATTTGCCGCAAAAACTCTTTAATTGTGCCTTTCAAGTCAGTAAATGTCAGACCTTCATCAATTGCTAATAGTTCAATTTGGTGGAAGACTGCTGCGTGAGTAGCATCGACAGTATCGCGGCGGTAAACGCGGCCGGGAGAGACAATCCGAATCGGTGGTTTGTGCTGTTCCATGTAGCGAATTTGCACCGATGATGTCTGAGTCCGCAGCAAGTCGCCGCCTGGTAGGTAAAATGTATCTTGCATATCCCGCGCTGGGTGGTCTGGCGGTGTGTTCAGCGCCTCGAAGTTGTAATAATCTGTTTCCATTTCCGGGCCGTTGGCGACAGTGTAGCCGAGGCCGACAAAGATATCGAGAGCGCGGTCTATGACTGCGTTTAAGGGGTGAATCCGGCCTTGGGGGCGAAAAATCCCCGGCATGGTGACATCGATGGTTTCTGAGGCTAGTTTGGCTTGGATTTGGGCGGTTTGGAGGGCGGCCCGCTTGTCTTCTAAATCGGCTTGCAGGGCTTCTTTGACTGTATTGGCGATCGCACCTACTTTGGGTCGCTGGTCTGGCGACAGTTTGCCCATCATGCCTAAAATTTGAGAGAGTTGGCCTTTTTTGCCGAGGTAGCCGACGCGCAACTGTTCGAGTTGTTCGAGGGTATTGGCAGTGGCGATCGCACTTTTGGACTCTTGACCGAGGGTTTCTAGTTGAGTTTCAATGTCGCTTAGCTGGACAGTCATTTTGATTTTAGATTTTAGATTTTAGATTTTAGATTGATGGCAGTTTTGGGCCAAGTTGAGTTTAGCGCAATTTTGGCTCTACAGCTTGTTGATTTTAGATTTTAGATTTTAGATTTTAGATTTTAGGCAGTTACGGATAATTTGTAATAGGTAATTCGATGTTAGAGCGATCGCCCTAGTTGAATCTAGTTTAGTATTGTTATAAGGCCTATAAAAATTTCAATGAAACTTTTAATTAGCAACGACGACGGCATCTTTGCACAAGGCATCCGCAGCCTCGCCAACGCTCTCGCCGCCGCTGGCCACGACGTGAGCGTAGTTTGTCCCGACAGAGAGCGCTCCGCTACCGGCCACGGCCTTACCTTGCACCAACCCATCCGCGCCGAAATTGTCGAATCTATTTTTGATCCCGCAGTCCAAGCTTGGGCCTGTTCCGGCACTCCCGCCGACTGCGTAAAACTTGCTTTGTGGGCTTTACTTGACAAACCCCCGGATTTTGTCCTTTCCGGTATCAACCACGGGCCTAATTTAGGCACGGATATCATCTGTTCGGGTACGGTTTCGGCAGCAATGGAAGGAATTATGGAAGGGATTCCCAGCATTGCTTTTAGCCTCGCCAGCTTTACTTCGCAGGAATTTGGGCCGGCGGTGGATTTCGCTGTCACCTTGCTGGCACAGTTGGAAAAACAGCCAATGGCGAAACCGATGCTGTTGAATGTCAACATACCAGCAGTCTCACAAGCAGAAATTACCGGAGTTGCGATCGCCCGTCAAGGCATTCGCCGCTATTTCGACATATTTCAAAAGCGCACCGATCCGCGCGGCAAAACTTATTATTGGCTGGCTGGGGAATTGTTAGAAGATGTAGAAGAAAGCGCCGATTCGGCGGTGCCGCATGATATTCCTACGGACGTACAAGCTATTCGCGACAACAGAATAACCGTAACTCCTTTGCAATATAATCTCACCTGTGCTCCAGACTTGCACTCGTTGCGGGATTGGCAAGTTGAAGGTTTTCCCAAGCAGTGAGCTCCGATCGACCCGATCGGAGCGGTAAACTAGGAATTAAGGAAAAGTGCCTCTAAAGGTCTATGCCTTAGGCGTTAACACAGGCTCCCCATTAGTTATTGGTTTTTTACTCAAGAAAAACAGTTATGAACGCTCCCACCTATAACACTCATTCTGTCACTTGCCCGATCTGCAACCGTTCCAGCGTCGTAGGCCCAGTCGGGATGGTCAGTGGACTATTCACCTGTCCCCACTGCCATTCTCATATGGTAATTAGTTGGAGCGGTCATTTTGTGCGCGATCCTTTTAGTCTCAAACAACTGACGGTGGGAAAGATGCTCAGGCGCGAGAGCAGACCGTTAGCTCGCCTTCAGCGGGACTTTGGGCTGGGTAAGCCTTTTCCGCTGATTGCAATTTTGGGCAGTGTGGTCTTTTTCGGGTGTGCGCTAGCCGCTACGGAACAATCGCTACCCCGAGAGAATTCACTTCAAGGACTTTTAGAGTGGGTGAGCGGAACTGGTAATTCCCAAGATGTCTCACGTTAACATTTCTTAAAAGAAATTGTGACAGATACTGCGTGCAAATATCTATTCCTTTAGGTATAAATCACACTATTTTAGCAATTGCATCCATCTTGACCTACGGGTAAGCACTTAAACGCCGTGTCCTTCATCCTGTACCCAAAAACTTCAAAACCCCAGTCCGGCAGGGGTTTTAACCCCTGCCTCAAAGCTCAAGTCTGGTTGGCTTAAGTCTCACGAGGGTGTTTCGAGTTAAGTTGACACATATCACTTTGCTAAATTTAGAAACTCAGCAATTTTTCTAACTGCTGTTTCCAAAATTGCTGGCGACTCGACTAAGGCAAATCGCACGTAACCTTCTCCCGATTTCCCGAAACCGGCACCGGGGGAAGCCGCGACTCCTGTACTCTGTACTAGCTGAGTGCAAAATTTCACGGAATCTTGGGCCCAAGGTTCCGGCAGTTTCGCCCAGACGTACATGGTGGCGGGGGGTACGGGTACTTGCCAGCCGATGCCCTGCAGCGCGTTTACAAAGGCATCCCGCCGTTTTCTGAAGGTCTCTACGCTGGTTCTGACGGTATCTTGAGGGCCTGTTAATGCGGAGATCGCTCCGTTCAAAATCCCTCGGTATTGGTTGAAGTCCACTGCGGCTTTTACCTGTCGCAGCGCTGCAATTAGTTCGGAATTGCCGATCGCATATCCGACTCGAAAACCTCCCATACTGTAGGATTTGGATAGTGTAAAAAACTCGATCGCCACACTTTTATCTCGATCCGCCTGAAAGATTGACGGCGCCATCAATTTTCGATATTCTTCCTCGTTACCAGAGGGCGGGCACGGGGGCACCGCCCCTACGGAATCGTCAAACACCAAATCCACATAAGGGAAATCGTGAACTAAAACCAGCCGATGTTCTCGACAAAAAGCCACAGCTTTCTCAAAAAAAGCAACCGGGGCGATCGCAGTTGTAGGATTGTGAGGATAGCTCAAAACCATCATCTTCGACTGAGCAAGCACTGCTGTCGGAATATCTTCAAATATCGGCAAAAAGGCATTTTCTGCTAATATAGGCATCGGATAAATTTGACCACCAGCCAAATGCACACCGCCCGCGTGGGAAGGATAGCCCGGATCGAGCAGCAAAGCAAAATCTCCAGGGTTGAGTACAGCTAAAGGCATATGCGCCGTGCCTTCTTGGGAACCAATTAACGGCAGCACTTCTGTTTCTGGATTGACTGCAATCCCAAATTTTTGCTCGTACCAAATAGCTGCTGCTTCCCGAAAATCTCTTGTGCCATTAAACAGCAAATAGCCGTGGGTGCTGGTGTCGGACAGAGAATGTGCGATCGCATCTGTAATGTGAGCAGCCGCCGGCAAATCCGAAGAACCCAGAGACAAGTCAATCACATTTTGCCCCGCTGCTCTAGCTTGAGCTTTTGCCCGATCCATATCGGCAAATACATTAAATTGCAGTGGATCTAAACGTTTAGCAAATTGCATATTTTCTGTATTTTTGGGGAATTTTAAGGAATATTTTTATACTAGCTAAATTATTATTTTTTATATAGCATTTTTCTTGAGTTTGTAAATTATTTTTTTGACTAACCGCTTTGACTAACCGCCGATAGCGCAGAGGGCGTAGAGTCAAAAAGAAATATCGAGGATAAAAGAGAGATATTAAAAAAATATTTGCGATTGCTATAATTGTAAGTTGGGAGTTGAAAACTCCCGAATCATTTCCAAAGTTTATAAGTGAGCGTCGAGCAAACCGATCAAAGTTTGTTTAGTAATAGCTCCCTCGTGAGAAAGCACTACTTCGGCATTTTTAAAGAGCCTGAGAGCTGGGACTCCTTCTACTTTATACTGCTTGACAGTATTAGGATTGGGGTCAATTTCCATTTTAACCACTTTCAGCCGATCGCTGTAGTTGGCCGCCACCCAGTCTATCGAAGGCGCGATCAGTTTGCAAGGCCCGCACCAAGTAGCCCAAAAATAGGCAAGCACTGGTTGCTCAGCTTTCAGGACTTCTGTTTCAAATTTTTCGTCGTTAATGACAATTACACTGTTGCTCATGGTTCTGCGATTATTTTTTCTATTTATTTCTAAAGCACCGGCGGGCGTGAAACTTGCACCAACTTAGAAGACAGGCCCAAAAAACTGTTACTAATTTTAAAACATTCTGCGAATTATTGAGTAGAAACTCAGGACTCGGGACGGATGGCTAATTCTGTTTGGCGTTTAATTCCACTGCTGTCGGCGTCTGGTAGCGTGCAGATGGCGATCGACCAATGGCTGCTGGAACAGCATCTAGCGGGCAAACATCCGCCAACTCTGCGATTTTACACTTGGCAACCGGCGGCGATTTCCTTGGGCTACCACCAGCGCAGGTGGCCGGAGTTTTGGCAGCATTTGTCTTGGCAGGGAATGCCTGTGGAGTTGGTGAGGAGGCCCAGCGGCGGGCGCGCCGTGCTGCACCAAGGGGATTTAACTTATGCAGTTGTGGCGTCGGGATTTGGAAGCAGCCGTATGAAAGCTTATCAGACTATTTGCGAGTTTTTGATTGAGGGTTGGAGGGCGATGGGTTTGGATTTGCAATACGGGGAAGCAGGAAGGGGTTATATTCACAATCCGAATTGTTTTGGTACTGCGACGGGTGCAGATTTAGTTACACTTGATGGCTGCAAGTTAATTGGTAGCGCGCAATTGCGACGGGGTGATGCTATTTTGCAGCACGGTTCGATGCGTTTGCAGCCAGATTTTCCTTTGTTTTCTCAAGTGTTTGAGGAACAATTAATTCCTGTGCAATTACCTCTATCTGAAGGGGGAGATGATTTGATTGCAACTGTAATTGATGTTTTGAGTGCGGCTGCTGGTCGCTGTTTTGAAATTGATTTGAAAGTGCAGCCACTTTCAGAAGAGGAATGGCAGGATATTTGGGAATTAACAAGTAATAAGCTGTTTCACATTTAATCTGCATATTTGGCGGCGGGCTTTCCGGCAGCATTTTCGGAACAGCCAAGATGGCCGTTTCACAAGAGATTTATGGAATAATTATTGTGGGTCAAAAAGTCGGCAGCATTTTCGGAACAGCCAAGATGGCCGTTCCACAATAAAATT
The DNA here is from genome assembly GCF_036705385.1 of Microcoleus sp. B3-A4. Classification (NCBI taxonomy): domain Bacteria; kingdom Bacillati; phylum Cyanobacteriota; class Cyanophyceae; order Oscillatoriales; family Microcoleaceae; genus Microcoleus; species Microcoleus sp. B3-A4. The sequence continues at coordinate 38,320 of NZ_JAUBUI010000021.1, forward strand.
TCTTTGTTGTGGAACGTTCATCTTGGCTGTTAGTGATACCAGTTAAAAATTTGTACACTTATTTTTATTAAAACTCTTGTGGGCCGTTGCTCCGACGCCAAAAAAGTTAAATTTAAATGCAGTACAGCTTATGGCTTTGGCTCAGTTTGAACGATCGGCTCTTTGGCAATTTGGCCCAATTTCACAGAATCCAGCAAGCTTTCCCAATCAGCAGTTAATTCTGCATCATTAGGATTAGCGCGACGAGCGGCAGCTAGGGTGCTGAGGGCATCTTGCCAAATCCCATTTTCAGCATAAATAACGGTTTGCTGGCGCGGATCAGCCTTCTCTAATTGACGGCGGATATCTGCACTGAGTTCAACCCGCCGTACACTACCGATTTCGATCTGATCTGCCGATCGGTCTTGAGAGTCGCAAATCACTGTTAAATTCCAACGGTAAGTTTTGCCTACTTCCAAGGGTGGCAGATTTTGGTTAGCGGGGATATTAACGCCGATCACCCCTGATAAATTGCTAATTGTGACATCCTGTTTATAAATCTGCTTGCCGCTTTGATCTTGTAGGATAAATTCGGCTAATTCTGCCTCTGTTTGAGGCAAGTAGAAAAAGAAAGTTGGATACTCGGAAACAGTCCGTCCGATCTTATTTTTAGGCACTAAGGCTGTGAGACCTAGCTGACTAATGCTCGCGCAGCCACCGCGCACAGGGCGTCCCGGTTGAGTGGGGGGCCGCTCATCTATATCTTCACGGGGCTGAACGAAGCGCGGCCCTCCCGGTCTAGTGCGTGGCCCGGGCCCTGGGTTTATATCTATATCCTGTCCCACAACTGGAAAAAGGGAAGCGTTAAGTGTGGCGATCAATACTATTGATCCAACTGATGTCAGATTCAGGATAAACTTAGTAATTTTTTTCATGGGCTTCATGGTTTTTTAGGGAGAAATTGTGTCTTTTTATTTCTGTTTTATTCCCAAAATGCGGTAGACATTAACTTTTTGTTCCCTGCCTCTTAACGGTAAAGCTCCCCAAGATTCTACTTCAAATTGGTCTGCCAGATGCAGTAAGGTTTCTTCTGCAATCAATATCCGGCAAGTGTCCTCGTGCCGATCTTTTTCGCAGCTTTCGAGTCGAGAGGCAATATTTACGCTGTCGCCGATCACTCCATATTCTAAACGGGTTGTGCCTCCGAGACTACCCACCATAACAGGCCCTGTAAAGATGCCTACTCGCATTTTTACGGCCGGTAAACCGCGTGTGAGCCAATTTTGATTCATTTCTGGCAAGCGGGAACTGATGGCTAAAGCGCAAGATACTGCGAGGCGAGCATCTTCTGCAATTTCTTCTGGAGTGGTGCGGGGAATGGGTACGCCAAATACTGCCAGCATTCCATCTCCGGTAAATTTATTAATCACCCCTTGATGTGCTTGGACTTCTTGCGCCATTGCTGATAAATACTCATTTAACCAACTCATTACCACTTCGGGCGGTAGTTTTTCGGAGATTGTACTAAAACCCTGCAAGTCGGTGAGGATGATCGTAGCAGTAACTTTTTGCCCTGGCAATAACCCTGATTCGAGCAGATGGACGCGCTCTTTCCACAGGGCATTTGCGATCGCGGGTGAAGTTTGTTGTCCTAATAATTTCATCACAATCCCTTGCTGTTGCCTCGACTGCTCGTATTTATAGGTGACTGCGACTCCTGCGGTGATTAAAAGGGCCAGGGCTGGAGCTATTAGAGGTATCCACCCCTGTTGCATGAATAGGAAAAAGGTGAATCCGAATAATGAGCCGCAAGCTGCGATCGCGATCGCGATCAAATTCAGCGATTTTTCGACGCGCCAAGCTAAACAGCCGCCCACTGCACTCCAAACAGCGATCCAGAGGATTTCTTGCCATTCATCCCAATACCAAAATAGCCCTTTGCCATCTAAAACTGCGCTGAGAATTTGGCTGGTGGCCGTTGCGTGAATTAATACCCCAGGCATCGGCTGGTTTTCGCTTTCAGTAGCGCTGTAAGGGGTAAAAAATAAATCGTTAACACTTAGGGCTGTAACGCCTATTAGCACTATTTTACCCTTCACCAATTTAGGATCGACTTTTCCCTGCAACACTTGAGTTAGTGTCACGCTCTTTGCTATATTTTCAGCAGAGCGGTAATTGAGCAGGACTTGATAGCCTCCGGCATCTATGTTCTGATAACCTCCTGAGTCCGAACGCAACTTTGAAAATACTGTTTTATCTACCTGAAGTTCGTTTTTTTCTGTTTTTTGATGAGCTATTTTTTGACTTTTAAAATAGGCAAAAGCTAGCCGCATCGAAAATGAATACACTATTTTTTTGCCATCGCCCTTCAACATCAAATTTCGACGCACTATACGGTCTGGATCGACTACTAAATCGTTAAACCCTACTCGCTTGTCTGGTATATTGGGAGGTGGTGGCACTCGCTCGGACTCAGATCTGCCGATGAAGGTAATGGGGATTACTTTGGGGTTTTTCCATTGAGTGACTAATTCTGCATTCCCAGGTTCGTAGGGAGTCGTGCGAAGGATATCTATGCCAATAGCTGTAGGTTGAAGACGCGCTATTTCTGCGATCGCTTTTGCTAAAGTGCGATCTGAAATTGGCCATTTTTCAATAGTATTAATATCCTGCTCTGTGACTTCAACAATCAGCAACCTGGGGTCAGGGCCCTGATCGGGTCGCAACTGCACCATGAGGTCGTAAGCATTTAATTCTAGTGGCTGCAACCCGCCTAAATGCCGCACTCCCAATAGAGTTCCCGTCACGACAATCCAGATAATAGCAAGAGGCTGCAAGTCAGGGAAGGGGAAGAAATAAGTTAAGTTTTTTCCACGTCCCTCCGCAAATTTATGATAAATTCTCTTAAAGAATGGGGGCATAAAATTTAGTGTTTCAACCCTGAGTGACAAAGTTTGCTACATCTTAACTGATCACTGATGCCCCTTACTGATGCCACAATTTTAGTTTTCTTGTGCGGTTTTGGCGATCGCACTTAACTGCAATCCCTGCGGATAGCTGTTTTCTTCTTTGCTGCGCTTGATGTCGGCGATTGAAACCTGGGGTTTGAGGTATTTTGCCAAAACTTTAACCACGTCACCCCGATCGATCGTCCCCGCTACTGAACCAATCGGCGAGAGGACGATGATTCGGGGGAGTTGACGGGCTTCCATGCTGTTAATTACTTCGGCGAGGGATACTTTTTCGGAGACTGTGGGGGTTTTTCCCAGGGGTTTCAAAATGTTGTGCAAAGTCTGAACTTGCCATTGACTGCGTTCTGTGAAGCGGATATCGTCGATCGACACTAAGCCCAAATCCCGGCCGTTGGTCGCAGCAATGTAAAATGGAAACGGATTGACTTCTAACAAATAGCGATCGGCAAATTCTCGCAGAGTCAAATCTGCATCTACAACTCGAAACTCGCGGCTCATCGCATCGCTGGCTTTAATTTTGAGCAGGGCTTCTTGCAGTGAAGTCAATCTGCTATAAGCAGTGGCATTGCGAATGCCAAACCAGCCGATGAGCGCAATCCACAAGCCGCCGTACTCGCGCGCTAAAAAGCAAAAACTCAGACCCAAAGCAACAGCTAGCCAACCTAAAACTTGTCCTGTTTTTGCCGCCCAGCGAACGCCGGTAAATCGAGAGCCGGTGATTTTCCAAATTGCTGCTTTTAAAACTTGTCCTCCATCCAAAGGCAGACCGGGAATTAAGTTAAATAATCCCAAAACGAGGTTCATTAGTGCTACCCTTTCGGTGACAATTGCTAGCAAACTTTTCGGCGGAAGAACTTGAGAACCCAAACCGAGGATTAAAAACACCGCAAAGCTGACGAGAGGGCCAGCAATAGCTACTTGAAAAGCTTGACCGGGAGTTTTTGATTCCGAGTCGATCGAAGCTACCCCGCCAAATAAGAATAAGGTAATAGAATTAACTTTAATGCCTTGCGATATCGCCGCCAAGCTGTGTCCTAGTTCGTGCAAGAGCACGGAAGCAAACAGTAGCAGAGCTATTGCTAACCCCGCACTCCAGGAGAGCGTAGGCCCCCACACGCGGTAACTGCTGGCGTATTCGCGGGTTGCTAAGGCTAAAATTATAAACCACGAATAATCTATAAGTAGGGGGATGCCAAATAAAGAGCCGATTCGCCAACCTGTCTGCATGAAGTTTCCTGGGAAAGGAGAGCAAGAAAGAGTTTCTATTATATCTTTTCTACCCCTTGCCTTTCCCCTTCCCCTGATTTTTACAAAACCCCGGCGTTACCCAAGCCCAAGATTACTCCGGCTCCAAGCAAGTGGCCGAAGCTGGCTGTGGCCAGCAATTCTGGTACGCCGAAGCCTTTGAACATTCCAGGGACTGGAACGGGTAAAGCTGGGCCCTTGCCTCGGTTTCGCTTGTCTATGCCGTAGTAGCCGATCGCGATCGCCAGCAAATTACATAAAATCATTGTGAGTCCTACCAGTGGCGACCACTCGGGTGTTGAGGGAGCGGTAGATTGTACGGCTAACAGCAAAGATGAGGTGATCATGTTCTTATCTCCTGATTTCACAGATAAATTGATTTCCAAGATTATAAAAAGCGGTTTGCATTAAACTAAGATTTGTTTTAATAGTTAACAATTCGTTGATATTTTGATACAACTGCGGAACCGAGGAGGAAGAGTGCGGGTTAAAATTTGCGGGATCACTAAATTAGACCAAGGAATTGCGATCGCCCGCTTGGGAGCCCAAGCTTTGGGGTTTATCTGCGTGCCTGCTTCCCCGCGCTATGTCAGCGCAGAAACAATTCGCCTGATTGTCGAGCAGTTGCCGGAAAATGTCGATCGCATCGGCGTTTTTGCAAACACCACAATAGAAAATATCTGTCAAGTAGCGGCAGAGTCAAATTTAAGCGGGGTGCAGTTGCATGGAGATGAAACAGCCGAATATTGCGATCGACTGCGGGAGTTTTTGCCGGGAATTGAAATTATCAAAGCCCTGAGAGTTAAGACTCCTGAAACTTTAGCCACCGCTGCTGTTTATGCTGTTCGGGTCGATACTTTACTGCTGGATGCTTACCATCCAGAGCAATTGGGCGGTACTGGTAAAACGATCGACTGGAGGATGTTATCAGAGTTTACACCGCAGTGTCCTTGGCTGCTGGCGGGCGGTTTAACACCCGATAATATTTTAAATGCAATTGATAGCGCGATCGGCAATAACTTCAACGGTGTTGACCTTTCTAGCGGCGTAGAAATAGCGCCGGGAGATAAAGATTTGACCAAAGTTGCTCAGTTGTTTGCTAATTTAAGTCAACTTGCTAATCATTGATAAATTGGCAATACCAAGTTCGCGCTTTTTATGGGATTTATTCTTTAGTCTGCTTGGGCGAAGCCTGCCTTAGACTAGGCAGACTTCGTTTGTATAGTAGCGGTTTCAACCGCAGTTTATGCCGTTTATTGTTTTATCGGCGGATCTCAAAAGTGCGCTCGCCCTCCGGGTCTTCGTATTCCAAAACCAACTCACTAACCGTAGCACCGGTGGGGCCTCGGCGGCACCAACTAATCATTTCTTCCACAGCTTTTTTAGATCCTTCAAAGACAGCCTCGACGCGCCCATCGGGGAGATTTCTTACCCAGCCGCCCAGGCCGAAATACTTTGCTTGATTCCTCGTTGAATATCGGTATCCTACTCCTTGAACTAATCCGGAAACAAAAACGCGGACTCTGACGGGCGGCAATGATTGGTTTTGCATAATAAACGGCTCAACTTACTGCTAACATCTGTTTGAAAATTTTAAGGATCAGTTTGATTATGTTAAATTTTAGTGCGATTCCCTTCGGAATAGCTCCGCTTCACGCACTGCCGGGATTCCTGATACGCCGCGTTACCCAAGCTTTTTCAACTATTCCCGATTTCACTGATTGGCTGGTTGCAGCTATGCTCGCGCTGGTTTACACTTCGATCGCTCTTTCCGTGGGTTTTTGGTCGGGATTTCTAAAAGTAGACGTGCAAACCTCTCGGCGTACAATTGTGGGAGTGCTCATTGGCTGTTTGTTAAGTCCGGGCATCACCGAGGAATTATTGTTCCGGGTGTTAATGCTGCCACATCCGTTCGTCGAGGATGCTTCTGGCTTAATGCTGTGGTTTTGGGGATGCGCGAGTTTGGCGGTTTTTGTAGTTTACCACCCGCTGAACGCGCTGACTTTTTACCCGGTTGGTCGATCGACCTTTATGAATCCAGTGTTTTTGCTACTGGCGGCAATTTTGGGAGTTGCGTGCTCCCTCGCATACCTGCAAAGCGGTTCTATCTGGCCTGCGGTGGCGGTTCACTGGCTAGCAGTGACAGGCTGGCTGTTGCTACTGGGCGGTTACAGGAGGCTGTATGGTTAAATGTAAAAAGTCCAGCATCACTATTTTGTCGGGAGGATCTCAGTTGTGGGTATCATAGGAGCGATCGTAGGTTTTTTGGCAGGGGTAGCAGTTGCTTACTGGTTAGTGGAAAAGCGCTTAAACAAGCAAAAACAACAATACTTGCAGCAAACTAGCAGAATTAGTGAAGAAATAGAATTAGCTCAGATGTCTCGGGTGCGACAAGCTGTAGAATCTCAGCAACAAGAACGCGAAAATCAGCTTAGAAAAGCTACTATCGAACACGAAAATTTACTCAGACAAGTTACTACCCAATACGAAAACCAGCTCAAACAAGTTGCGGCTCAATATGAAAATCAGCTCCAACAAGTTTTGGCCGAACGCGACGGTCAGGTCCAACCAGTTGCCAGCGTAGACGAGTACGAGCTGCGGCGACAAATCAGCGAGGAATTAGAAGCCGCTAACAATGCTAGGATGCAGCAAAATATCCAATCTTTGCAAGCAGAACACGAACATCATTTACTCAGAGTTGCTGACGAATTGCATATAAATTATCAAGCTCAGATGGAGCAACATTTGCAAAACCTGCAAAATGAACACGAAATTCGCTTGAGGCAAATTGCCGAGGAATATGAGAACCGAGAGGTTGAGATGCAGTTAAATATGGAGGCTTTGCAAGAGCAATACGAGAGTCAGTTGCAAGCGGCTCACGAGCAGTTGAGAGAGCACGAAGCTCAGATGCAAGCTACTATCAGATCTTTGCAAGAGCATTACGAGAGTAATGTACAACAACAAGAAGTCCCCGATCAGCAGTTCAGTCAGTTAAATTCCACAGAATTTGGAGAATATTTACCACAACAAGAAGTTGAGCAGGAACAGTCAAGTGAGTTAAATCAAACAGAAGTTCAAGAAGAGTTAAATTACACAGATTTTTCGGAACCACAACCAATTGATTTACATCAACCAGCAGTCGAACAACAGCTTTCAATTACCAGACAAGCACCAAGCTATTCCCTACCGCAGTTGATGGGATGTGTTCAAAGTCAGGACAAAGAAACCCGCAAGTTTGCAGCGTCTGCTTTAGGTAAAATGGCTGCTGCTAATGCTGTGAGAGCCGAAGGTCAGCGAGCAATAGAAACCTTGGGAAAATTAGCTCAAGATATTCAGCCGGAGGTGCGCCAAGCTGCTGTGGAAGCACTAGCAATGATTAAGTCTGAAAAAGTGATTCCGCTGCTACAAAAAGCTTTGCGAGATATAGATAGCGGTGTGGCTAAATCGGCAAGTGCTGCGCTCAATAAGTTTAAGTTTTATCCGCGCACTCCGGCGGCTAAGCCGAAAACTGTTGATGTAAAGAAACCAAAGCGTTAAGCATTTACGAGCCTAAATAAATATAGCAATTGTCAATTGTCTACCACACAGTAGGGATACAACATTGTTGTGTCCTTACCGAGGTGCTGTATTCCACTCAATTTCGATTATAGTCATTTCAAATAAGTATGAGACTATTTAAAAATGAGGTAAAATGAATAAAAATAGTGAAGCCGCTAGGAAAATGTCTTACAGTATTGATTTGAGAAAAAGAGTAGTGGACTATGTAGAAAATGGCGGTCGTATCGCCCAAGCTGCTGTCCTATTTAAGGTAGGAAGAGCAACGATATATCGGTGGTTGGGTCGGTCAGACCTTCAAGCTACAAAGGTAAAAAGACGTAAGAGAAAACTAGATTGGAAGGCATTGGAAAAGGATGTTAAAGAGAATCCAGATGCCAGATTAATCGACAGAGCCAAGAAGTTTGGGACCAGACCCAGTGCCATATCTTATGCTCTTAAAGAAATGAAAATCACCATAAAAAAAAAAGAACTTCGTTACCAGGAGAGAAACCGAGAAGAAAGAATGAAATACTACTCTAATCTCAGAAAATTGATTAAAATATCGGGAAGTCAAAGTCTGGTTTTTGTTGATGAATCAGGATTTGAGTCGTTTCAAGATTGTGCTTATGGCTGGTCAAAAAAAGGTAAAAAAATTTGGGGTGAAAAGTCCGGAAAACGGGGGAAAAGAGAAAATCTAGTAGCCGGAAGACGAAAAGGAAAAAAGGACTTAATTGCCCCAATGGTTTTTACGGGAAGCCTCAATGCAGAAGGCTTTGAAGGGTGGTTGTCTTTATATTTATTACCCTCTCTAACAAAGCCATCTATATTAATCATGGATAATGCACCGATTCATCGAAAAACAGCCATTCGAGAACTGGTAGAGGAAACGGGTCATCAAGTTCTTTTTCTCCCGAAATATTCTCCCGACCTGAACGATATTGAACACGATTTTAGTGCCTTAAAGCGAGCCAGAATGTATGCTCCTCCTGGCACATCTTTAGATGAACTCATCTGTGCCTACTGCGCTCAATAGTGTCTCTTTTTTATTTGAAATGACTATAGTACCACTTTGGAGGTTGGGTTGAGCAAAGAAATCCAACTCAATTATTCGATCGACAACTCGCCCAATCCTTAGCAGCAATCACCGACACCCCGCCAGCCGAGGCCGGTAGGTTTGATGATGCCCTGCCAACGGCTTTGGCGACAATTGAGCCGCACAAAATCTGTTTCAGACTGTGGGTTAACTGATATCGTTTCCGGTTGCATCGGAATAATAAAATCGAGTCAACAGTTAACACTCAACCATTCAGTTTTTCGACCCGCCCGTCAACAGTCAACAGTCAACAGTCAACAGTCAACAGTCAACAATCACGGACGGTGCAACCGGAATTGATATGATCTGTTGCACTATTCTTAAAATCGCTGCTTTGTACCGAGTATAAATTTGAGGTCGCCAGAGTCGCTAACACCCACATCTAAGCGAATTAATCCAAAGCGCGATCGCACCCTCACACCGACCCCAACACCCGCCCCAGTCCCCGGTTTGTCCCTGACTACCGCCGGTTTTCCCAGTACGCTATCTCCCGTTCCCAAATCCGACGCAAAATCAACAAATATCACGCCGCCGACATCCCTGCCAACAGGAAACCGATATTCGCCGGAAGCCAAAAAATAACTCCGGCCGCTGCCAATATCCCCGCTATCGTAACCCCGCACGGAATTGCGGCCGCCGAGGCGAAAAGCTTCCGTGGGTGGCAAATCTCCGATTACCGTACCCGCTTGCAAGTTAAAAGCCAGCATTTCGGGCAAGGCTTCGGACTCGCTGATGCCCAACAAAGTTACTGGCACATACTGTATATAATTCGCCAACAGCCTGTTACTCACAATGTTACCTCGCCCCAGAGGTATCGACTGCTCGGTGCTGAGGCTGAGAATCGAGCCTCTGGTTGGGTCGAAGGGATTGTCCCGCCGATCGAGCATCGCACCAAAAGAAACAGTGTATAACTCGTCAACGCCGCTGCCGCTAAATGTGAGAGGATTGCCGAGTTCGTCGCGGCGGGCGATATTTAAGTTGCGATCGCGCGTGCTGATATTTGTATAATTCAGTCCCAAAGTCCCTCGCCAATCGCCCAAAGGTCTGGTAAACCTGAGATTTCCCCCCATCCGAATTTCCCGTACCCGGTACCCGTTGGGCAAATCAATATCTTTGTTGAAAATTTCCGATATTCTGCGATCGCCAAAAGCTCTCACACTGTATCCCAAACGGTCTTCGGCGGCAACGTAAGGGCTGACAAACTGGACATCGTACTGGATACCTCGGAGGCTGGGCTCAAGTTCCACCGCCAGCCGCTGCGGGGTCCGGCCGAAAGTTCGATCGGTATAGGAAAGAGGAACAGCAACGCCAACATCATCACTAAGAGTGGCACTCACGCTAAAAGAGCGAGCCGATCGCTCTTGAACGTTGTAGATTACATTAACATCCGTGCCAACTTCTTCAATCGAAACCGTCACTTTGTCAAACAATCCCAATTGCTGCAACTGCTGTAAATCCGATCGTACAACTTCCCGGCTGTAGTTATCCCCCGCCTTGAGTTTGAGCTCGCCTCGGATAAAATCTTCCGAAATTCTGCCCTCAACCGGATTCCCTTTTTTATCAACAGCTTCGCCTCGGGAATTGACAAAGCGAATTTTCACCTCTGCAACGTAAACGCCTTCAGCATTGCCCGCTTGACTGATTTGTAGAGCACCGCCTAGCTGTCGGGCGTTGCTGTTTAATGCTTCGGGGATTTCGGCCTTGGCCGCGATCGTCGCCGGAGTTTTTAACAGAGATGTAAAATCTTTATTGTGGCTGGACTTGAGAGAGAGAGATTCCCTAGGGGATAGCTGCGCCGCGCGTAGTTCTCCAGAAGCTGCGATCTCATCCGATGCCGGCAAATCCTGCACAGTTGGGTTCACCTCATCCGATTGGTGACTATTTAAGACTGGAACCGATAACAAATGTCGCTTGTCATCGAGTCTAGATCCCCCTACATCCCCCTTAATAAGGGAGACTTTGAGCATATTTCTTGTCCCCCCCTTATTAAGGGGGGTTAGGCGGGATCTAGACTTCGCTACAAACAACAGAGACGGTGGGTTTGACGTTAAGTTGTCACCAATGACCTCATCCTCCTCCCTCTGTGCCCTTGTGGGACAGGCGTCTCGCCTGTCAATTTCTGCGGTTCCCTCTCTAAACTCCGCCTCAGTCGGTGCGGCACTCGGATCGATCGCCCGCGCTGCCAATTCGCCGCCAGCCAGCGCAGCCAAAGTCAAAAATGCAATAATCGGAATTCGCATAGACATTAAATTTAAAGCACACCCAACGCATATTACCCAAAACCGGGCCCCCTGCATAATTAGCCGAAAAGAAACCCGGTATTTTGAGGCTACCGGGTTTCTGGGATGCTGAAATGTGGGAAAGTTCGATCGGGGGCGATCGTTAAATTTGTTTAAATAGCTTGTCGAGAAACTCGTTTCTCAAAATGAGCCTGAGTCTGCTGCAACAGTTGTTCGCGACTATCCTTAGCGGTGGTAATGGTAGGGAGCAAGTTGCGAGCTTGTAACGTCATGTGAAGCTGTAGGTGTGCTACGTACTCACTGACATCTTCGCGAAGAGAGCAAGCCGGGTACTGTTTTAAAGTAGAGTTCAAAGTGTTCTCCTGCTTTGGGTTTGTAGTATTTTCTAATAATCATAGACAATATCATGGTCTATTTCTAACTGTGTACTCCGTAATGAAGTTTAACGTTTGGACTGCTTTTTTGTTACAACTATTTACAAATGTATCTTACCTATCAGGAGTCGATCGCCATGCAGTCTCAAGCAGTTGTAGGGCACAAGCATACCTTAAGTACATTTGTCAATAGCACCAACCAAACAGCCGCCTACCTCGACATCGGGTGCGGCCGACCCTTATTGATGCTGCACGGTTTCTTCGGAGAAAAGACTTGCTGGCTGCCATTAATTGAGTTATTGCAATCTCAGTTTCGGTGCATCAGTTTAGATATGTTAGGTTTTGGAGAATCCAGCAAACCAGAAATCCGCTACGACGTAGCTGTAGAAGTGGCTTTTGTGCGGCAAGTTGTAGAACAACTAAATATCGAACCCTGCTGCATCATCGGGCATTCTTTTGGCGGTTGGGTCGCCTCTGCATATTCCCTAAAATATCCTAATTCTGTAAGCAGGTTAGTGTTAGCAGCACCGGCGGGAATTCGGGACGACAGTTTTTGCGGTCAATACGATGCTTTGCGGCCGCTGCTCTGGGAAACCCCAGCCGTGGATTGGGCCTTGCATTTGGCAAAACCTTTTGCTAGTTTAGCGGGAAAAAGTGAGCAATTGCAGCAAATTTCTGGGTGGCGCAGGGAGTTAATGTCTCAACCAGTAGCAAGGTCATTTTTAAGGAGGCGGATGCGGCCGGAAGATGCAGTTGATACAGTAGAAAAAGAAATTCACAAATTGCAAATTCCTACCTTAGTCATCGCAGCCGATAGTGACGAAACAATTCCTTTATGGCACTGTCAAACCTACGCTAACGAGATACCGGGGGCAGAGTTAGCAATTATTCCCAATGCTGCTCACGGGTTGCCGCAAACTCAAGCTCAAATTATGGCGAAGTTGACTTGTAAATTTTTGAATAATTAAGAAAAACTGTGCAACAAGCCGAATCATAAAAATTGTGATAAGCCACCAATTACAAATAATTGTGTTTTAGTATACTACTTTATTAGGAAATACAGAGTATATTGATTAGTGTATTGTACACTTATTTTTATGGCTCTTAAATCTTGTGTCAGCAGGAGCTACAGACATTTAGTTGAGTCGGGAGTATTACCAATGGCAGCACTGAGCAACTACTTTAATCTGGAACAAATTACGACAGCCAGAAAAATTAGTGCTGCGGTAATTAATATCAGCGGCCGCCAGCGAATGCTTTCCCAGCGAACGGCTTTTTTTTGCATGAGGTTAGTTTGCTCTCAGAATGGGGTAGAAAGAGCCAAACTGCGGGTGAATTTGTTAGAGGCGATCGAGCTTATGGAAAAATCGCACCGCGACTTAATTAATATTGGCAGCAGCATCAACTTAGTGAGTCCCCCTTCAGCCACCCTCAAGGCAATGTATTTTGAGCCGCCACTGTATTTAGACAAACAAGTGCGCGCATATATCGATCGAATAAAAGCATTGGTGCAAGTTCCTGATGCCGAACTCATGCTGGAAAATCCCCATTTGCTGTACATTATCGAAGCAGCCGGCGGCGACTTGCTAGAAGCTTTCGATGCCGTGGTGAGTCAATACCAGCAAGAAAGCGAAATAGAACAATTTGAAATCGACCTCAAACAGGTTGAACTTTATCAAGAAAGTTGTGCTGCTACCGCGAAAGCAGAAGCTCAAGCTGCCGAGCTCGATCGCGCACTTTGCGAACTAAAACAAACTCAAGCTCAACTCCTCCACAGCGAAAAAATGTCTTCGCTGGGGGCGCTAATGGCTAGTATCGTCCACGAAATTAATAACCCAGTTAGTTTTATTTACGGCAACTTGAGCCATGCCGCAATTTATACTCAAGATTTGTTGCACCTGCTGTGTCTCTATCAAGAATGCTATCCCAATCCCTGTCCCGAAATCACAGCTAAAATCGAAGAGATAGATCTTGGTTTTCTAGTTGAAGACTTACCTAAAGTTATCTCTTCCATGCAAATGGGCTCCAATCGCATTCGCGAAATTGTCAAATCTATGGGCAACTTTTCGCGAACCGATAACAGTAACATGACCATGTGCGATTTGCACGACAGCATTGACAGCACCGTGTTAATTTTGCGAAACCGTCTCAATTCTCAAATAGACCGTCGCGACATTCAAGTAGTTAAAAATTATGGAAAATTGCCTCCTGTAGAGTGTTATTCTGGACAGCTCAATCAAGTATTTATGAATCTAATTACCAACGCGATCGATGCTTTGGACGAGGTATCACAAAATCAGCCCTATGCTGCGCTAAAAATTTTGATCACCACAGAATTAGCAGGGCCCGATCGCGTGAGAGTGCGGATTGCTGACACAGGACCCGGAATGACACCACAGATAAAAGAGCGAATGTTCGAGCAGTTTTTCACCACCAAGGAAATTGGTAAAGGTACGGGTTTAGGATTGTCTATTGTTTACAAAATCTTAGTAGAAAATCACCGAGGCTCGCTCCGGTGTGAATCTGAACCCTGCAAGGGAACCGAGTTTATCATTGAACTGCCGATCCAGCAAACTTAAGCAATTTACTAATCATCCAAATTTATCTATGGTAACTGTGGTACGGGCGTCCGGCCTGTGTTAACTGTAGTTAAAATTTACACATATCCTACGCTAATTCGAGCTTCAAAGTTGGTAACAGCTTTTCTAAATTTCTGAGAGATTTCTGTTGCCAAGGAATATCATTTGAACCCAATACCACAAGTTGAATTGTTTTCTTTTTCCGGACGCTAATGACAAATTTAGACAGCATACTGATACCAGAACTGTTAACAAATTCCAATTGTTTTAGATTCAAGGTAATAGTAGGAGGTTCGCCATTGGCGACCTCATCTAACAATTCGGCTATTGGTGCATACTCTGCTGGACCGCTCAGGCTGAGTTCGCCTTGGAAAGCGAGTGTGACTGATTCTGGATCGTACTGAATGCTGTAATCTTCACCTTTAATTTCTTGAATGCCCATTGTGATTTGGTTTCCTGACTAAAATATTGCGATCGCACAAGAGAGTAAATATTGAAATGCTAGAAACTAGACCCTAATTTGAACCACAGTCGTAACAATGATGGTATCACTATCTGGCCTGCGATCGAATTTCCAACCTATCTTAGCTGAATAGTCATTAATCATCGTCAGCAATCCCAATCCCGAGGTGTCACTTTCCGATTCCGCATTCTTTTCAAGCTGCTGCAAATAAAGTTCATTGGGATCGGAAGCCATAATTTCTTCAATAAACTCCTTCAACTTATTCGCCCCTACTGGATTGACACTATTACTGGCAAAAATTACCGCCGTTACCTCTGTTTCACCAATAAAGTGTATGCCAAATTTGACTTTGTAATTAATATCATCCTTATTAAATTTTATCGCATTTTCTAACAGTTCGTTGGCTACGTAGCTCACAGCTCCCTTGCTTTCTTTTATCCGTTTCTCGCTGCTAGCATCCTCCTCATCCACCGGTAGAAAGCTAGACAAATAATCGGCTACAAAATGAGCTGAAAGCCTGTTATTGCGCCAGCGCTGTTTGATGGGACGAGAACTGGGGGTAAATGTAAGTTCTAGGGAGTCGTGTTCAGGAGGAAATTCTTCAATGAATTCTCCAAAGATTTGTGTCATTATTTTTAAGCTTCCAGATGTCATGATTTTTCTGCCTCCAATTGATGTATTAATGTCACTTCTGGGTGAATTTCCACACGCCATTCCAGTTAGCAGGAATACTATTTGCTAACAGCGATTGGATGCGTTTTAGGTAAAGTTGACTGGGCTTGTCATCTGGATTTAGGGCGACTATCTGTTCAAAGCAAACTATAGCCTTAGCAAAATTTCCCTGACAATATTCTTGGAGTCCTTCCTCAAATATAGGCAAAGTGTGAATTTTGAGCGATCGCACTGGTTCTACTTCAACATCTAACACCTCACAAACTGTAATGGCTTCTTGTCTACCTTTGACAATAGCCCGATCCAAAAAACGGATATGATACTTGTCGGGTTGACTCAAACGTTGTACCACATCTCCAGAAATTAATAAAGATACGCCATAATACTTAGTCAAACCTTCCAGACGAGCGGTGAGATTGACATGATCTGAGAGCGCATCTGCTTGCATCCGATTCGCATCTCCAATAATCCCAACCATCGTATCACCCACATGGATACCAATGCCAATCTTCAGCGGTATATCCCCATTTATTTTACGGCTTTGATTGTATTTCTGCAACTGATCCAATTTCACAATTCCTGCCTGAATAGCATCATCAACGCCATCAGGGAAAACTGCCATCACTCCATCTCCTATATACTTGACAATAAAACCGTTGTGCTTACGAATTTCGGGACTAACTTGCTGTAAATAGTTATTAATGAAATCAAAATTTTCTTGAGGAGTCATTTGCTCCGCCATCGTAGTGAACGAACGCATATCGGAAAACATAATTGCCATCTCTTTGCTGACGTGATCTCCAAGCTGGAAATCAACCATGCTCTGCTTGCCGAGAAATTGGAGAAATTCATCGGGAACGAAACGTCCGTAAGCCTGCAAAAGTTTCTCTAATTCTTGTTCCCGCGCTTTCACCGTTTGCACCATATGGGAAAATACCTGGGCCAGTTCTCCCAGTGCATCACTGCGCGCTGCCACATCTGACAATATCTGGGGTTGAAAGCTATTGTTTTTTACAGCAATAGCTGCATCTATAACCTTTTTTACTTGCTCAATGTAAGTCTGCATCTCTCGGTTTTTATGACGGATCTGGTTTTCCAGATCCGTGGAGTGTTGCGTGATAATTTCTACTAAGGTTTCATAGCTATTTTTTTCATCCTCTAGTTCCTCAAGTTTTTGGCTCAAATCCTGTAGCTGGGTATGGAGTTCTTCTGGAGATTTAGATGGTGATAAATTTATTTGTGGTTTCATAATTTAAACTCCCGAATCTGGAAGCGCAAAATTGTTTGACTTCCTCGCTGTAAATTATTATAACTTACAGGCGCGGAACTCGAAATCCTGTTTCTGCTTCGATGCTTGAGCGCTAAATCCAAGACCTCTCGTAGAAACCGGGTTGACGACCGTCAATCATAAATTATGCACAATATTTCCCTGTTGCTTCAATACTAGCAAAGTAATGTCATCAAAAACCTTTTGTTTTCCAATAAATTTTCGCAAATCATCGATGGTGGCTTCCTTGATTTGTTCGGCGCTCAAATGCCAGTTTTGAGAAACCACTTCACAGAGTCTTTCGATACCGTAGAATTTTTTATGCATATTCCTAGCTTCGGGGATGCCGTCAGTATAAAGCACCACCCCGTCCCCCGGCTCTAAGTCTACTAATACATGGCTAATCCAATCGGAAATATCCTCATCTAAGCCGATAGGAAATCCTAAATCCATCATGTTAATACGCTCAATTTTACCGCCTCTTCTGACTACGAGAGTTTCCTCGTGTTGACCGCTAATACTAACTTTACTGTCCGCGTAATTGAGGAGAGCTAGGCTCAGGTTTTTGTCCGAGTTCATCCGCTGGATATTTTTATAAATAGTGCGGTTCAGGGTATCTAAAAAGCGAACCGGGTCTATTTCTTGAACTTCTTTCAAAGCGCGAACAGCAGCTTGAGTCATTACCATCAAAATCCCACTTTCTAGTCCGTGTCCGGTGACATCACCAATGCAGAGCGTCACCACCCCGTCAGTACAAAGTACGTCGTAGTAATCGCCACCAACTTCATCCGCTGCTTCCATAAAGCCAGCGATATCTAACTCTGCAATTGCTGCTAATTCCGCAGGTTTGGGCAGAATTAACTGCTGCATTTGTTTGAGGATATCGAGTTCGGCACTCATCCGCAGATTTTCTGTTTTGAGGCGTTGGTTGAGGGCAGAAATTGCCTGATTCGCTTGGGCTAGTTGGGCTGTACGTTCTTCAACTTTATCTTCTAGAGTTTGATATAGCAGAGCATTCTCCAGCGAAATAGCTGCTTGGGAAGATAGAATTTTTAAGACTTCCAATCTGTCAGAAGTAAATGCACCTGGGGCGAGACTATTTTCTAAGTACAAAATGCCGATCGCTTTACCTCGGTTAACGATGGGAGTACACAATACAGATTTAGGTTGGTGCTGAATAATGTAGGGGTCTGCCGCAAAGATATTTTCAGTAGCAATATCATTAATTACCAAGGTTTCTCTGGTACGCCAGACGTAGTTAATGGCAGTGATGGGAAGATTTTGACTTTGAGAAAGGGGAATATTGGGCAAATAGCAGCGCTCGTCTAAGCATTTAGCAACAATCGATAATTTGCCTGCTCTTTGTAAGATGATAGAGCCTTTTGAAGCTCCCGCATTTTGAGTCAAAATTTGGATCAAAGTTGAGAGCAATTCCTCGACGTTTATTTCTCCAGATATGGCTTGAGAAGCTTTAATAACTGTTGCCAAATCCAGCATATTGCCAATATTATTGCCAGCCGACGTGAGTGGTCCGACTATAGTTTGAGCGATTGTCTCTCCCGCATACAAACTTGTTTTTTGTTCGAGAATCTGGCTGAGTAATTGGGGATATTTTTGTTCTAAATCATGAGTTTTTGCTTGAGATCCCCAGCGAGCATAAGCGTAGTAAGCGTCCGTTAGATAGACGCGGGCAATTTTATCTTTGCCTAATTCAAGGTAGAATTTAGCTGCCAATTCGCAGAAGAGTGCTTCTTCTTGGAGGTATTGGTTTTCTTTGGCCGTAGCAATGGCGCGATCGTACAAATCCATTGCTTCCAGCCTGTGTCCCAATACTCGTGCTATTTCTGCGGCTACTAAGTCATACTTGTGCTGATAATTCATCGGTGCATGGAATGCCCAATCTTGCATTTTTTCCTGATTGGCTGCAACTTGGTTCAAGTATTGTTCTTGAGCGATCGAATCAGCATGGGGATAGAGTCCCACCAGGGCGAGGGAATGGTAAAAATTGTACTGGGGAACCATCATCAACGAGCCGACACCCGCGACATATTGCTCTGCTAGCTGGGCATTTTCCACAGCCCGATCGCGATCGCCAAACAAATAATTCACAACTAATTTAGCAAAATAAACCCCAAAGATGGAAGACACATTATTTGCTGCCAGCAAAACCGGTAACATTTCATCTTCATTAAAACTCTCCCCAACTAACCGACAATTGTCCTCAGCTAATCCTTGTAAGTTTAATGTAAGTTGTCGCCAAATTTTAGTATAATAAGTCTGATATTCTTGTTTAGAATTCAGCATTAGTTCGAGATACTGCTCATATTTTTTATCTACAGATCTTAAGTCTTCGCCGCTAAAAAAGCTGTAGATGCAAAGATACATAGCCGAATAGCAAGCATACTCTATATCGCCAGTTTCTAAACCGCTTTGGACTGCTGATACTAAAGACGGTATGCTCGATCGACTGGGTTCTTTCCAATGTCTCACGCAAGCATTGTACACCATCAAAACTTTCGAGTGAAATTCTTGGGATGGGAATTTATCTAATACCTGCAAAGATAGTTGACCGTATTGATAGCCTAATTCAATTTCTCCAATTACTTCACAGATTAAACTGCAACAAGCATAGGCATAACTAGCCGGTGCAGAGTTCCCATATTTGCTACAAATATGTGCCATTGTAAACACAACGGCTGGGTAAGTTTCTGGACTAGCTAGATAAGCGGCAGAAGCGATCGCACATAAAATCCTCAAAGCAGCAATTTTATAAGGATCATTAATTTCCGGCAAATTAGCTAAGGCAGATATCTCTACTGTGGCGGGAAGTTCTGTTTCCAAAGAAACACCCAGCATTCCCAAAGCTTGCAATCCAGTATCTACTGCAGATTTCATCTGATTTTGAGCAATATAAGACTGAATTTGCGCTTCGTAAACTCTGAATTGATCGAGTAGATTTTTCGCTCGACACAGAACTATTTCCGCCAGTTGGTGCGACAAATCGAAATTGGTATTCAAATATTCGGCTTCAACCGCTTCTACATAAAGATCGATCGTCAAGTCGTATAAATTTGTCCAGCTATCCTCTGCTAGCAGGTTTCTGCCGATAGTTAAATAATCCACAGCAGCAGCATAAGCTGTAGAAGTTTTAGCTTTATGTCCCGCAATTAAATTCAAGGAAGCTAGTTGATTTTTTTCGGTGCGATCGACAATTAATTCCACTCCCATATTCAAGTGGTTGACAATATCAAATATCCGATCTTCTTTTTCATCTTTTGGGGTATTACTCAACAACAATCTGCCAATCTTTAGGTGAGTTGACTGTTTTGCCTCATCGGGAATCAAAGAATAAGAAGCTTGTTGAACGCGATCGTGTAAAAATTTGTAACTGGGCAATTGACAATCGGCAACAGCTAATGGTGCAGACTCCCCATCATCTGCAAAAAATTTATAAACTTCACTTTGGGGTAAAATTAGACCTTCTTGCAATGCTTTCCATAAATCAGCCGCAGTGTCTATTTGAGATTTTTCACAAACAACTGCTAAGGTTTCTAAATCAAATTGGCTGCCAATACAAGCAGCTAGTTTTAAAATATTTTGAGTAGTTAGCGGCAATTTTTGCAATTGATTCGCCATAAATTCGACGACATCATCGCTGACTGCCAATTCTCTAATTTTAGTAATGTCGCACTGCCAACCCCCCCTTTGTCCCCCATCGAACTGGGTAAAATCGAAATATATTAACTTATCTTCATGCAGCTTTTTTAGGAATTGATTGCTAAAAAAAGGATTGCCTTTAGTTTTTTGAAAAATCAATTCTGTTAAAGAAATCGAGCGATACGGCGGACAACTTAAAGCATCAGCAACTAGACGATTTAAGTCAATTTTTGAAAGTGGCGCGAGAGTAATTTGATTAATGATAGGGGCTGGTCGATCAATACTGCGATTTGGTAGATTGCGAATCTCTGATAAAGTCAGCATTAATGGATGAACGCTGGAAACTTCATTATCTCGATAAGCGCCAATTAGCAGCAAATGTTGACCCTCTGGTTCCCCGAGCAACAATTGCATTAGTTTCAGAGAGGCTGAATCTGCCCATTGCAAATCATCTAAGAAGATCACTAAGGGGTGATTTTTTGTAGCAAAGACACGAATGAACTTTTGAAATAACAGATTGAAGCGATTTTGTGCAGGACTGGGTTCTAGTTCCTGGACAGCAGGTTGCTTGCCAATCAGCAGTTCTAATTCTGGGATAACATCAATAATTACCTGAGCATTATCGCCTAAAGCGGACAAAATTTGTGCTTGCCACTGCTGAACTTGAGTAACACTTTCTGTCAGTAATTGCTGCAGGAAACTTTGCAAAGCTTGCACCCATGCTGAGAAGGGAATATCGCGCCTGAATTGGTCGAATTTCCCTTTGATAAAGTATCCCCGCTGCTGGACTATTGGCTTGTGAACTTCGTTAACCACAGCGGTTTTGCCAATCCCGGAAAAGCCTGCTACCAAAATGATTTCGGTAGTAGCTGTACGGGGGAGTTTCTGAAGCTCTCGGCTGCTACTAGGGCAAACCTCCAAATCGGCGGCTGCGGAATTTTCCTGGGGACAGGCGACGCGGTGGAAGGCTGCTAATAGGACCGAAACTTCGGTTTCTCTGCCGTAAAGTTTTTCGGGAATGACAAAGCGTTCGGAAATGTCTCTGCTGCCTAATTCAAACAATTGAATAGTGCCATGTTCTGAGTATTCTTTTAAGCATTTTTCTAAATCGTGTTTGATGCCACCAACTGTTTGATAGCGTGCTTCCGCTGTTTTCGCCATCAGTTTGAGCACTATGTCATTCAATACTTGGGGAATGGCAGAATTGAGGGCGATCGGGTGAATTGGCTGGCGAGCAATGTGAGAGTGAACCAATTCCATCGGCTCGTTAGATTGGAATGGCAATTGTCCTGTCAACAGTTCGTAAAAAGTTACTCCTAGCGAGTAAAAATCGGTGCGGTAGTCAATCCCACGATTCATTCTTCCAGTTTGTTCGGGAGACATATAAGCTAATGTCCCTTCTAAAATGTTGGGATTTTTAATTTCTGGATTTTCGCGAGGCAAAAGCGAGGAAATACTAAAGTCTATTATTTTAAGTTCTTGAGTTTTAGGATTAATTATAATGTTCTGGGGTTTGATATCTTTGTGAATAACTTTGCTGTTATATATTGCTTCTAAACAAGAGCAAATTTTAAGCGCAATATGTAAAAACTTTTCTAGGCTATTGCTAATTTTGTCCTTGAGGTTCCCAGCATCATTGGTGATGTATTCTGCTAGAGAAATTCCGCCAAAATCCTCCATCACTAAGGCAAAACCGTTACGGTATACTTCCAAACTTAAGTGTTTGACAATACCGGAATTTTCAATATTTTTGGCAATGGTGTACTGATTGCGAAACTGCACCAGTTCGCTGAAAGTCGGATACTCAGATTTGAGCAGTTTGATGACGACGGGTTGATTGTCTGATTCAGAAAAACCTCGAAAAACCGAGGTTCTGGGGCCAGAGTAGAGTTCTTCGATCGCCCGGTAGCCCGGAATTGATATCAGGGTCATAGTTGCTATACTAGGTGTTGAAGGAAGAGGGCACAAATCGATGGAGCGATGCAATGGGGGGCAATGGTTTCAGCGATGCAGAACATACTTACCACCGCTCAGGTTGCTAAATCCTAGTCAGCTTTTAGTCCAAGCTATATAAAAAAGTTTGCGGTGATTAGTGATTAGTTTACTACAGCCCGCAAGCTTTAGGGAAGATTTGACCAAAAAACAATGATCGATCGCTAACCGATCGCGAATCACATCAATTTTGTTAAAAACCTTTGAAACGCTTGCTTCGTAGGATCGATCGCCTGGTAAAGTCACATTTGGGATATTCAGGTTCCTGTTGGTTGAATTTCGTACAAATTTCTTGGTACATCGCTATTTTTTTATTGTCGGAAATAGAGTTAGGAAAATTTGCGTTTTGGTTCTTGACTACTGGTGCGAATTGCGGATATAGTTCGTCTTGCTCGACTCGCGGCTGGTCGTAGAAAGCTTTGATGGCTGGTAGCGATCGCCGGGGTGGCGTACCGTTATCTAAATCTTCGCTAAAAGCAATCCAGAGTTTGGTATCAACGCTGCTCATGTAGTCAATAAACTTGACAGCATTAGCCTGACAATCTTGATTGTTACATCTAGAAGAATTCACAGCTAAAGTATCAGCAAAAACCAATGGTTTAAGTTCCTGACCATAGGGAGCTGGTGTTGCAAAAAGAGGTAGCTTTTGGGTATCGGACAAGCGGATATAAAAAGAATTTTCCGAAAACCCAATAAAGCTGCTGGCCCCTGCTACAAAGTCCTGGTATCCCGCGTTGGGATCTTGATTATAGTAGTCGTTGACACAGCCATTTGTACCATTTACTACACATTCCGAAGACATTTCTACTAAATTGTTCATTACCTGCGGATCGATCGGTTTCTCCAAAGCTTCTGTGACGTGATCAAACCCAAACAAGTCTGTATAGCCATCCAAATAAAAGCCGATCGCATTCCAGTCACTGTTAAAATTGGCAATTAATCGCGGTTTTACGGGTGGTTGGTGAGATAAATAATTAATTAACCCCGGCACTGATTTAACTTGCAAAATATCCCGGTTTCGCCCGAATAAAAAATATGAGCACAGCCAAGTCGGAAAACCGTAGAGTTGATTGTTGTAAGTAGATGCTTCTAGACCTACTTGCCAAAAATTAGAAGTTGATATTGCTTGGGAAGCTGGAAGAATCAAATGGTTATCGACTGCATCACCTAACATTAAGGTATCAAGTTCAACTAAATCAAATCCATTTTTACCCAAAAGATGCGGCAAATTGCTGTAGGTATAGGTGTCATATTCTAAATCTTGAGTCATTACTGCATTGAGCAAAATCTGGGGATTTTTTTGTTGAAACTCATTGACAATCCGCTGTACCATCGACTGAAAATTTGCTTCTGGTGTTGTCGGTAAATAGGGGTACAGCAATACCGATAAAGTCTGCTGGGCTTGACCGGTGAAAGATAAATAGCGATCGGGACTATTGGGGGTAACGTTCAGATTGTCAACATTGTATCCCGTACACTCCACGCGAGCGATCGTTTGCGTCGAGAAATCCTGTGGGTTGAGTGCAAGAGTTTGGCCTGGTGAGAGCAATAGCCTCTGCATATTTTGCTTAACAGTGTTGCGAATACCACCAGAAGCATCACAAGTAATTGGCTGGTTAGTAGAATTGTGAACGGAAATCTGGCCTGCATTAGCAACTCCAGGAAACAGAGTTATTACTGCGATAGTTAAGAAGATTGACAGTAGTCGAAAGATTGTGTTTGTCATTGATTTATAGAGCCGAATAGATCTTTAATTATTAATGCGGTAGAGCCAGCGTTTTATAAAGTTTTATTCCTACATATTTTATCTAAAACACAGCCGATGATACTAAATATCTTTTTTGAGAATAGCAGTGATGGGTGAAGAAAGCAAGAATGAAAACAGACAGGACTTAATCCTTTTTCTTGATAACAAGCAAGGTAATGTCATCAAATACCTTGTGTTCTCCAATAAAGTCTCGCAAATCATCAATGGTGGCTTCCTTAATTTGTTCGGCGCTCAAATGCCAGTTTTGAGAAACCACTTCACAGAGTCTTTCGACACCGTAGAATTTTTTGTGAATATTTCTAGCTTCGGGGATGCCGTCAGTATAAAGCACCACCCCGTCCCCAGGTTGTAAGTCTACTAAAACATGGCTAATCCAATCGGAAATATCCTCATCTAAGCCGAGCGGAAATCCTAAATTCATGGTGTCTATCCGCTCAATTTGACCACCTTTCCTGACCACAAGAGTTTCCTCATGTTGACCGCTGATACTAATTGTGCGATCCGCATAGTTGAGCAAAGCTAGTGTCATATTTTTGTCGGAGTTCATGCGCTGGACATTTTTATAAAGAGTGCGGTTGAGGGTATCTAAAAAACGCACCGGGTTGGATTCTTCCATTTCCTGAAGAGTGCGGACAGCAGCTTGAGTCATCACCATCAAAATACCGCTTTCTAATCCGTGTCCGGTGACATCACCAATGCAAATCGTGACAACCCCGTTCGTACAAAGTACGTCGTAGTAATCACCGCCTACTTCCGAGGCTGGCTCCATAAATCCGGCAATATCTAAATCTTCAATGGCTGCAAGTTCAGCAGGTTTTGGCAGAATCAACTGCTGCATTTGTTTGAGCATATCGAGCTCGGAGCTCATGCGGAGGTTTTCCGCTTTCAGGCGCTGGTTGAGAGCAGCAATTTGTTTAGTGGCTGTAGCGAGTTCAGAGGTACGTTCTTTGACTTTATCTTCTAGCGTTTCAAAGGATTCTTGCTGTTGTCTCGCCATGCTGTTAAAAGAATTTGTTAATGTTTCAATTTCCCAAATCCGACTGGAATCAACGTTCTGGTTGAGAGCACCACCTGCTAGATATTGTGAAGCTTGAGCAATTTGATTCAGGGGGCGAGTAATCCAGCTAGCGGTGAAAATACCCACTCCAACAGAGACAACGAGAGCCACAATACACAGCAAAATGGTGTGGCGAGTGTTAGCATAAATTTGCGCCATAAAGTCGGCTTCAGGAACTACTACTACACTCAGCCAATTGAGGCCGTACTTGTCAGTTAGCGGAGAAACTTGGATAAATTGCCGCTCACCGTTCAGCTTAAAGTCAAGTTGAACAGTTTGATGGATGTCTTCCAAACGCTTGAAGCGATCGAGCAGATAAACCACACTTTGACGCATCAGCGGGTTGCTGCTTTCCTGTGCTTTGAGCCGCTTTGTATCTTTGCCTGTTCCCACCGAAAGAGGCTGTTCTTTAAGCGAGGTGGCTATTAATTCACCCTGGGGTTCAATGATAAATACTTGACCGGAATTACCCACCCTTAAGGTTTGCAGGAAGTGGCGAATTTGATCTAGTCCCATCTGGCAAGTCAGCAGGCCAATTAGTTGGCCTTGGGCATCGTAATAGGGTAGACTCGCATTAATTTGCAGCGTCCCGTAACCAAAATTAATATAAACTTCACTCCAAGCTGCCTGTTTCTTCTCGACAACAACTCTGTAAAAAGGGCGCGTGCGAACGTCGTAATTGGGCGTGGTTTTGTCAATCTTTGTAGGGTTTCCATCAGCGTCAAGGTTGTAATATATCAAGTCGCCACCCCCGGGAATTAGTTGCTGGGCAAGCTGAGGTTGTTCAAGCCCAACCTGCCGATTTACCCAACCCACACGCAGGTACTGACCTTTTGCGTTGGCAATTCCCGCGTGACCGATCGAATTAAATTGCAGAACTTGTTTCCAAAAATAGGGTCGAGTTTGCTCTAAATCGTCAAAGTTCAAGACCCCCAGACGTAAAGCATCGTAATTAATCTGATTCACGAGTGGCGGATCTTCCAGATAGGTCTGGACACGTTCGTAAACTCTCGCACTCACTTCCTGCCGCAACTGATTAACAATATCGTTGACTATCTGCTCTCCGTTTCTGTAAGAGAGATAGCCAACGCAGCCAACTGCCGCCAAAATTTGGAGTACAAAGGGAACTACCAATACATTGCGGAGAGGGAATTTGCCCGATCTGGAGACGATCGCACTTTTTTCTGAAACCATTGTTAAAAACACTCCCAGCGGGCAGTTTACAGTAGGTTGATTAACTTTTCAAATGCTGCCTTAAACCGGAATAACGACGCCGCGAACATCTTTGGCAGCTTCCGAACCAAAAAAGTAAATTACTTGAGCTAGAGATTCAGGTTTCACCCATTAGTGAGCATTCTCCGAACCCATTAACGATGGATTTGTCAGAGTATCAATCACACGGGGGAGAACAGTATTAACAGTGATATTAGTACCTTTTGTTTCATCTGCGATCGCCTTTGTGATCCCCACCATTCCAGCTTTAGCAGCACAGTAAGCCACCCATTGTCCAATCGGCTGTTCGCCCCCACGCGAAGCGACAGTCACAATCCCCTCATTCCACCAGTCAAAAATACTTGTTTGCTATTCATGATTTATAAGTAAGTAGGCACAAATAAATATAACATGGGGAGACTGCGGGTTTTGCAGTAGTAAACTCGCTGCTGCCATAGATTCTAACTAAACGCGCCCCTACAATTTCCGATTTTCTATTCAGGTTTTTTCCGATGACCTATTTACCTTTTTGGATAGGTTAAGAGCAAGTGACAATGTTATCATATCCAAAACTGAAAAAACATCAACCAATCTGCGTTCATCAGCCTGCATCAGCGGTTAAAATAAAAAAAAATACCAAACAAAAATGCAAATTACTCAATCCCTGCACAGCGCCCTACTCATCTCCAACCTGGAAAAATCCCAGCTCTTTTACAGCACCGTACTAAGACTGCAAAAAATCAATCGAGACTTAAAATTTCCCGGAATCTGGTATCAAATCGGCGACTTCCAGCTCCACTTAATTTTAGGTGCAACAATTATCCCAGATGCCGTAGACCATGCCAAATGGGGACGCAACCGACATCTAGCGTTTTCTGTTGCTAACTTAGAGGCAGCCAAACAGCAGTTAATCGCTCACAATTGCCCGTTCCAAATGAGCGCGTCAGGTCGAGCGGCATTATTTACCCAAGATCCCGACGGCAACATCATCGAACTCAGCGAGTAACAGATGAAAATCATCGCTTATTCTTACACCGAACCGCTACTGGAAGCAGCACCCGCACCGGAAATTTGGGGTCAAGAAGTCGATCGCACCTATCAAGACTTAGGAGGGCGGCAACAACTTCAGCAACTCCTCAAAGACTGCCAAACAGAACCAGTCAAATACTTATTAATTCAGCGCTTTGAAGAACTCGGCGACACCGTACAGCAAGTGTGTTCGCACCTCTGGCAACTCGAAAACCTCGGCGTCGAAATCATCGTACAAGCAGAAACAGAACCGCGAAACCGCAAAAACTTGCTGCAAATACTCGCAGAAATCCAGCGCAGCCAACACAGCCGGAGTATTCGCAAAGGACACGCGCGCAACCGCATCAAATCCCGCATTCCACCGGGTAAGGCTCCCTACGGCTACCGACGCGGCAAAGATTGTTATACGATCGATAAAACCACCGCCCCCACCGTCAAAGACTTTTTTGAACACTTTTTAATTTACGGTTCCTTGCGAGGTTCCGTGCGGTATTTAGCCAAGAAATACAACAAAAAAATTTCTGTAAGTACCGGCCGCCGCTGGCTGACAAATCCCGCCTACCGAGGCGATTTGGAATATCAAAACGGCCAAGTAATTTCTAACACCCACGTTCCGATTATTTCCAGAGACGAAGCCGCCCAAATAGACAGGTTACTGCGCCGCAACCGCTGCCTTTCTCCTCGCAGCGCTAGCGCCCCACGTTCCCTCGCAGGTTTAGCAATTTGTGCAGAATGCAAATCGCCCATGACAGTTGCCAAAGTCACCTCCTACCGCCAAGAAAAAGAATACCTTTATTTGCGACCAATTAAATGTCCAAAACAGCCTAAATGTAGCGGCATTTCCTATCATGAAATATTGCAATTAACCATCGCCGGTATTTGTCGGGATTTACCCGATGCTGTTGCTGGGTTGCAAATGCCAAATATGAATGGAATTAAAGCAGGAATTGTCGGGGCGATCGCATCAAAACAAGAAATCCTAGAGCAACTTCCCGCCCTGATGGACAGCGGCATTTTAGACACGGAAACGGCAGAGTTGAGAGCCTACAAAATCCGCACGGAAATTGCCGAACTGCAAAGCAAATTAGCACAACTACCCCCAGTAAATTTGCGAGAAACTGCCCAAACAGTTTCCTTTCCCCAATTTTGGCTCGATTTATCAGAATCAGAACGCAGGTTTTACTTTCGAGAATTTATCGACCGCATTGAAATAGTCCGGGAAAATACAAATTGGAAACTGCAAATTATTTTTATTTTTTAAGGATTAGCTCGCCGTTCATCCGTAGCTCCTAGGTTAGATGCCCGACTTGTTAAAGAAGTGGAATATTTGGGTAATCTATTAGTTCGCTAGGAGTGGAATTCGTTTGACAAGCATCGGTTTCTACCGCTGAATTATCTTTTTTACCTTTTAGCCAATAGACGGTCATCTCTCCTTTACCTTTAACCGCGATCGCACCTCTTTCCTCAAATAAATAGCGCTCTTTTAACGCCTCGTAAATAGCCGTAGTAACTTGAATATATCCCGGTAATCCTTGACATTCCATCCGAGAAGCAACATTAACAGTATCTCCCCACAAGTCATAGATAAATTTTTTAGTGCCAATTACGCCAGCAACTACTGGCCCTGTATGAATGCCAATCCGAATTTGAAATGGTTCGCCTTTGTCAGTTTGAAAATCAGCGATCGCTTCCTGCATATCCAAGGCCATATTCGCGATCGCTTCTACATGATCTGCCCTCGGCACAGGCAACCCCCCTGCTACCATATAAGCATCTCCAATTGTTTTAATTTTTTCCAAACCGTGTTTTTCAGTTAGTTGGTCAAACCTTGAAAAAATCAGGTTCAGTACATTTACCAATTCTAAAGGTAAAATTCTAGCAGCAATCGACGTAAAATCGACAATATCGGCAAAAAGAACTGTTGCTGAATCAAACCTCTGGGCAGGAGCACCCTGGCCCTTTTTCAAACTTTCAACAATCGCTGCTGGTAAAATATTCAGCAATAAATGATCCGACTTTGTTTGAGCAAGCCGTAAAGCTACCTCCACTCCCTGCCGCTCTTTAATTTCGTTTTGCAAACGTTCGACAAGTTCTTGGTATTGCTTCGTTTGCTCTTGAAGTAACTGTTGTTGAGTTTGAATTGTTAACTGATTTGCCACTCGTGCCAATACTTCTTTACCTTGAAAAGGTTTAGTAATATAGTCAACTGCTCCCACCTCAAAAGCTTTCACCTTATCTAAAACGTCATCTAAGGCGCTTAAGAAAATCACGGGAATGGAACTGGTTTTTGGTGAAGCTTTCAACTTTGCACATACCTCATATCCATTCATGTCTGGCATCATCACGTCCAGCAAAATTAGAGTTGGCGGAAACTCTTGCACTGTAGCGATCGCCCTTTGCCCGTTGAGCGCTTTACGAACCTGATACCCTTGTTCGGTCAAGATTGTAGATAAAAGCCTCACATTATCGGGCTTATCATCAACTACTAAAATGTTGGCTTGAATGGTAGGATATTGATTGCTGTCCATGCGAGGGCTCACGGTTGTTTTTTAAACTCAAAGATATTAACACTTAATAATTCGCTCTCCATCCAAACGAAACAGTATAAATTTTGATTTCCTCTCCTAGAGAGAGAGGGCAGTGAGTGGTTGGGGGGCTAAGGTTAAGTCTTTTTTAAATAGGAGATGCTCCTAAGTAGAGATTAGTTGGAAACTGGTACTCTAATCATCGTAAGTGCTGATTGTGCTATCTCTATAATATCGTCAAATAGGAAATCCTGCACCAAAGTAGTTAAATATTCGGCGGCAAAAGCCAAGTCGCTCGGCATTTCCTCAATCAACTTGACAATTTTATCGTCGCAACATTCATGAGCAGCATGAGCTATCTTTTCTACCCACTCAAGAGGCATTTGACCGAGTTGTGACTCGACAGATTGATTGCTAGTCACTCCGCTAATTTCGCTTTCATTTTCTAGTGGTGCATCAACAGATTCCTCGTAAATGTAACGCACTCCTAAAAGTTCTTCCATTTTCGCAAATAATATCTTTGCCTCGAAGGGTTTACGCATGAAATCATCGCAGCCTGCTCCTAAAATAGTTGGTCGTTCCTCTTCAAAAGCGCTAGCAGTAAGAGCAACTATTACAGTTTGTTTTCCGAGAGGATGAGATTTAATTTTTCTGGTGGCTTCATAGCCATCCATGACAGGCATCTGCATATCCATCCAGATCAGGTGCGGTTGCCAGTCCTCCCATACAGCAATAGCTTCTTCACCATCTCTAGCTTCTCGCACGAGGATGCCTAGTGGTGACAATAATCTCTCTATGACTAGGCAGTTATCGGCGCGATCGTCAACAACCAAAATCCGGTATTCTGGTTGATTGGGCGCTAAACCAATTACTTTTTTCTGCGGTGTAAGGATTTTAATCTCGTTGGGAGTGGCAAGGTTGATTTGAATATCAAATGCAAACTTACTTCCCAACTCAGGTGTACTGCTGACAGTAATATCTCCTCCCATCATGTGTACAAATTTGCGGCTAATTGGTAAACCTAATCCAGTCCCCTGTTGAGATTTTTGACCTGTTTTTGTTTGCTCAAAGGGTTCAAATAACTTATTCATTTCTTCTGGGGCAATGCCAAGACCAGTATCTTCAATTTCAAACTGAAGACGTAACAATTCCGGGTGAAGGTCATGCGCGTCTGCACAATCACAGTCCGCCAAGCTTTCGGACTGATTAAAACCACTGCACCATCCGGGTTTTCTTTGTATAGCTGCGGTTTCAACCGCTAAGCTTTCGGAATGTTCACAACCTGCGCCGATAAGTTGTGTTTGTGTGTCCGAAAAATCTGCGGTTTCAGCCCCCAAACTTTTTTCTACCTTCTTTTTCACTCGCAAAGTAACGCTACCCATCTCTGTAAACTTGATCGCATTTCCTACAAGATTAATCAAAATTTGCCGCAATTTACCTTCGTCTCCACTAACAAAGTGCGGTACACCGTCACCCAATTCCAAATTTAGCTGCAATTTCTTAGACTTAGCTTTTAAGCGAAACATTTCTTCTAAGGTTTTTAGCAGACGCATTAAATTAAAACTGCTTTCATTAAGCTGACTTCTGCCCGCTTCAATTTTGGACATTTCCAAAATGTCATTAATTAGCGAAAGCAAGTGTTCACCCGCGCGATTAATAATTTCTAGGTGCTGTTGGTGTTGATTGTTGAGAGATGAATCGCGCACCATCACTTGACTAAATCCGAGAATGGCATTCAGGGGAGTCCGCAGTTCGTGGCTCATAGAAGAAAGGAATTCGCTCTTGGCGCGGTTAGCTGTATCAGCAGCTACGACAGCTTTTTGTAATGCTATTTCTGCTAATTTACGTTCCGCAATTTCTGTTTTGGCTTGTTCAAAAAGGGTGCATTGCTGGATAGCAATTGTTAGCTGCACGGAAATTTGCTTGAGAGATTCTATCTCAGAAGAATTCCAATGCCTATAACTGCGACAGTGATGAGCAATGAGTAGCCCCCATAGTTTTTCACCTTGCAAAAGGGGAACCACGAGGTTAGCTTTAACTTCCAACTCGCTCAGTAAATTAATGTGGCACTCTGAAATACCTGCCGTATAAATATTGTCGATCGCGCGAATGTGTCCCTGCTCGTAAAAAGAGACGTAGCGTTCTCGAAAACAAGGGTCATTAATGTCAATTCCCAAAATTGGCATCGTACCGACGGCTACCGACTCGACGGCTACCAATCCACTCCAATCAGGGTTAAATCGGTAAATAATAGTCCTGTCTGTGGACAAAAACTGGCGGACTTCTTCCACAGCCATTGCCAGCACTTCTTCTAAGTTAAGAGAGGAACGAATTCGCTCTTGAATGGAATTCACGAGCCGCTCCCTTTTTACTTGTTGCTGCAACGCTAATTCCGCCCGTTTGCGAGCAGTAATATCTACTCCATAACCAACGCACTCCACAGGTAAGCCAGCAGCATCTTTGACTAACTTAACCTCATCGTATATCCAGCGATAACTACCGTCTTTGTGCCGTTCGCGGTATTCGTAGGCAATCGATTCTTTTTCCAATATCTGAGCGAATGAAGTAGCAACAATCTCTCTATCTTCTGGATGAACCAGGCTATGCCAATCAAGGGAACCATCAAGAAATTCTCTCGCTTCGTAACCAATCATTGAAACCACATTATCGCTGACAAATGTTACGTCATAATCTCCCCCTAATTTGCAGCTAAAAATCACCGCCGGGGTAGTCGCCAGTAAATATTGCAAGCGTTCGGTGACAGAACGCAAGTTGAACTCGGCTTGCTTGCGATCGCGAGCTTCCATTGCTAAAGCTGCGATCTGCGCCACATAGCTAGCGAAGCTTTGTTCGTCGAGCGTCCAATTCCTGGTCGTTCCCTGATGTTCTAAACAAATTACACCCGCAATTTGCCCTTTATGGGTAATAGGAACATCGAGCATCGACGAGATGTTTAAAGGCGTCAAATAAGATTCGCTAAATTCTCGGGTGCGCGGATCGGTTTTGGCATCAACCGCTGCGATCGCCTGTTCTGTCTTCAAAGCTTGGAAATAGCTAGGATAGTCAGCAACTTTCAGTTCTGCACCGGCGCTGTGTAGATTGGGAGTCAGTTCGTAAATATCCGCACAGGACATTGCGGATTTATCTTCATGATAAAACCAAATACTTGCCCGATCGACATCCAGGGTACGGGTTGCCATTTGCGTAATCTCTCTCAAAGCCTCGCCGATATTTCCCTCGTAGATACTAGAATTTTTGGCTAATTCGAGCAAACCATTTTGTTGTTCTGTTAATCGAGTTTCTCGTTCGCGCAAAGCGGATTCAGCGGCTATTCTTTCTCTTATTTCTGCTTCTAAATAGCCGTTTATTTCTCTCAACTCTGCCGTGCGTTCTTGGACTTTAATTTCTAAGTCATCATAAGCACAGCGCAACGCTAATTCTGCATCTTCACGCACGGCGATTTCGCACTGCAACTTGCTATTAATTGCCTCTAATTCTTGGGGGGTTTTCAAAGATAAAAACTGTGGCAATAGTGTTACCATTTGTCCAGCAGTGTAGCAGGAAACCAGTGCAGTAATTCCTTTTTCAATCCCCGACAGCCAATAAGCGGAATGCCACAGCGTCCAAATGTCTAGCAAGTGGCCGGTGCCGCAGAGAATAATAAATGCACCAAATAAAGCAAATATTCCTAAAAAAGGAACGTCGCGCCGCTTAAAAACAAAATAAATTAGCATCGCCGGAATTGAATAGTAGGCGATCGCGATTAAGAAGTCCCCAGTTACGTGCAGCCACACTAAAGGCGTTTGCCAAAGATAGCAATGACCGTGAGGCATATACTGAGTTGGGGAAAAGATATTTTTGAGTGCTTCCCACATAATACTTGTTATTGGCAGATAATAGGGATTAGATGATGCCTAAGTTAGGCCAAAAATAAAATAAACCGAAAATTGTAGCTGGATTCAGCATTATTTATTAACGCCTAAACCCAGCTTGTTCATAACAGCTTGCTTTGGCAGTAGGTGGCGCTCGCCCAATTGCGATCGCAAAGGAATTTCAATGATAAACTCAGTACCTCTCCCAACCTCGGAAGTGCAGCGCAAATAACCTTGATGGGCTTGAATAATCTGATAAGAAATTGCCAAACCCAGCCCGGTACCAGCACCGATTGGTTTCGTCGTATAAAACGGATCGTAAATTTTAGCGATCGCATCATAATCTATGCCCGTCCCATTATCAGCAATGTGAATCTGCACCCACTTGCCATCAACTAAAAGCGTGCGGATGCGAATTTTTAGCAGTGGGCAATAGGCATTTTGTAAGTAGTCAGAGAAATTATTTTCCCAATAGCCGTTGGTCGAATATCCCTGCTGTACAATCTGTTCTAAAGCATCAATAGCATTAGAACAAATATTCATAAATACCTGGTTAAGCTGTCCAGCGTAGCATTCCAATTCTGGCAAATCTCCATACTCTTTAATCACTTGGATAGGCGGACGGTTTGGTTGTTCTTTCAAGCGGTGCTGCAAAATCATTAAAGTGCTATCGAGTCCTTCATGAATATTTACTTTTTTCATGTCGGCTTCGTCTAATCGGGAAAAAGTTCGTAAAGACTTAACAATTTCCCTAATTCGCTCTGCTCCAATTTTCATCGAACCAAAAAGTTTTTGCAGGTCTTTTAAAATAAAATCGAGTTCGATAGTGTGAATCTTGTCTGCAATTTCCGGTGCAGGAGTGGGGTAATAAACTTGATAAGCCTTAATCAATTCCACAAGTTCTTTAATGTATTCCTCCGCAGGAATCAGATTGCCATAAATGAAGTTAACAGGGTTATTGATTTCGTGAGCAACCCCAGCTACCATTTGCCCCAAAGAAGACATTTTTTCAGTTTGCACCAGTTGAGTTTGAGCGCCTTTAAGTTGTTGCAGAGCGTTCTCTAAATGCTGAGTTTGTTCTCGCAGTTTAGCTTCCGAGTGCCGCAATGAATTTTCAGCCAAAGAGCGATCGCGATTTTCCTGTAGCAAAAGTTCATTAGTGGATTCTAAAGCGAGCGTCCTCTCTATCACCCGTTTTTCCAATTCTAGCATTAATTCCGAGAGTGCTTCTTGAGCTTGTTTGCGATCGCCAATCTCATTTTGTAAAGCTACATTTGCCACCGCCAATTGAGCGGGACTGGGAATAGCCAAGATTTTTGGAATTAGTTCCACTAGCACTGCTGCTGTAGATAGCGAAATCAGCGCCGTAATCCCTTTAAGAAAACCAGAGAACCAATAATTAGGATGCCACAGCGTCCATATTTCCATAATATGGGTAATGCCGCAGCAGATAATAAAAGAGCCAAACAGCATGAAAACCCAGTCAAAAGGCACGTCTTGCCGCTTTTTGACAATATAAATCAGCGTGATCGGTATCAAAAAATAAGCCACGGCAATCAAACCATCGGACAAAATGTGTAGCCCCACTAATCCCGGCTTCCACAAGTAGCAATGACCGTGAGGAATAAAATAATTTGAAAACATTGTATGAGCCATTTGCGGTATCAATCCTCTGATTTTATAAGATTTTTTGAGGAATTACAGTAGAGTTAAAAAACCTGCTTCCACAAAAAGAAGAATTAGGGTTTTGTGCTTAACACTTGCGATCGGGAGATGCAGATACCTGAAAATAACTTTAATTAAATTAGCATAAATTAACTAAACCTTAGCCATGTCAACGCACTTGTGATGAGGAGATGCAGATACCTGAAAATAGCTTTAATTAAATTAGCATAAATTAACTAAACTTTAGCAATCTCAACTGTCACATCTTTAAATTGTGCCTTCACGACCAAATGTGACACCTGCATGACATTTGGGCATACGAGCGAGAAAAACTGAACACTGCTACCTGAAAAACCCCGCTAGCAGCTCTTGAAATTGGGTTAGAGCGCTCAGTGACTCATGAATCCTTTATTGATATTGGTGCGCTGCGGTGAGATTTAACAGATTGGACCAGCTAGTCCCTGAGAAATTTCGCGACAGAATCGTGTCGCAATCAAATAGGGGATCGGCTTTAGAGTCAATCATAAGTGATAATATCAACGATACACTTATATGGTAATTGCCGGTTATGACGATAGATGAGGTACTACAGCTAACTCGTGTGCGATCGCAAAAAGATTTATGTCCCGTACAAGAAATCATACTCCGCCAAGTTTGGGAAGGAAAGACTTATACCAGCATCGCCTCTACCTCTCATTACGGAGAGCATTACCTGAGAAACATCGCCTCGTCTTTGTGGCAATCTCTCTCTCAAATCTTGCAGACATCTATTACCAAATCAAATTTTCGCTCTTGTGTAGAATCACGTTCCCTGACCGCAGAGGAACGAGAATTAATTGAAGCATTCACCCGCAGCCAGTGCCTAGCCACACCTTTAGAATTTCCCGGCTCTCCCGTGCCCCTCGGTTCGCCATTTTATATCCCTCATCCGCTAATTGAAGAACTCGCTTATCGAGAGATTACTAAACCCGGAAGTGTGCTGCGGATTAAAGCTCCCAGGAAGATGGGAAAAAGTTCCCTTCTGCTACGGATTTTAGAGCGCGCGACTTCTCTTGACTATCGAACTGTAAGTTTAGATTTTCAGCAAGCCGAGGATGCTGTCTTAGCCAATATAGATAAATTTTTACGCTGGTTTTGTGCCAACATCAGCCGTCACCTAGAATTACCACCTTTATTGGATGATTATTGGGATGAAGACATGGGTAGTAAAGTAAGCTGTACCATCTATTTGCAACAATATGTATTAGCAGAAATAAGTACCCCTCTTGTGTTAGCTTTAAATGAAGTAAATATAATTTTTGAATATCCAAAAATTGCCCGAGAATTTTTGCCGCTGCTACGAAGCTGGCATGAAGAAGCAAAGCGGATTGCAACTTTAGGGAAACTGCGGTTAATCGTTCTTCACTCCACAGAAATTTATATTCCTTTAAAGCTCACTGAATCGCCTTTTAATGTCGGTTTACCACTGCAATTGCCCTATTTTACAGAAGAGCAGATACTTGCTTTAGCCCAGCGTCACGGACTGGATTGGACAGAGGGTTCCGATGCCGATCGACTCATGGCAATGGTGGGGGGACATCCTTATCTGGTTCGGCTAGCTCTTTACCACCTCTGTCAAAACAGTTTAACGCTAGATCGGCTACTACAAGAAGCTCCCACCATAGCCGGAATTTATAAAGATTACTTGCGGAGTTTTTGGGTGACATTCCAAGAGTATCCCGAACTTGCGGTTGCACTTAAACAAGTGGTAAAATCGGAACGCGGAGTGGAATTAGATCCGATAGTAGCTTCTAAATTAGTTAGTATGGGGCTGATTCATATCGATAATAACCGCTGTACGCTGAGCTGTGAGTTGTATCGCCTATATTTTGCTTCGCACAACTTTATTTAGAGCGAGGTTTGAGAGTTTATTTGCGTAAATTATTTGAGAATTAAGCGATCGCACCACATCCTCACCTCTCAATAAACTCACTAAATACTTACATTTAAATTAATCCATAAACGGCATGACCAAGGTTACATACCAAATTGGTGGCAGTCTCACAACTGATGCGCCTACCTATGTCGAACGACAAGCAGATATCCAACTTTATGAAGCCTTAAAACGAGGCGAGTTTTGCTACGTCCTCAACTCCCGACAGATGGGCAAATCTTCCCTTCTCGTTCGCACCCTGCACCGACTGCAAGCCGAAGGATTTCTATGCAGCGCGATCGACATGACTCGCATCGGTAGCGAAAACATTACTCCTTTACAGTGGTATAAAGGAATGGTCGCGGAGTTGTGGCGCGGCTTCAATCTTTTAGGGCAAGTTAATCTTAAAACCTGGTGGCGCGACTCAGAAGATGTCTCGTTACTGCAAAGATTGAGTCATTTTATAGAAGATATTCTACTGGTTCAATTTCCCCAAGAGCGCATTTTTATATTCATCGATGAAATCGATAGCATTCTCAGTTTGGATTTCCCTGTGGATGATTTTTTCGCCCTGATTCGGTTTTGCTACAATCAGCGAGCGATTAATCCCGAGTATAACCGCATTACTTTTGCTATCTTTGGAGTAGCTACCCCGAGCGATTTAATTGCTGACAAAAATCGAACTCCTTTTAATATCGGTCAGGCTATAGATTTGCACGGTTTTGAACAGCAGGAAGCCCAACTATTAGTTAAAGGATTAGAGACGGTCGTCAGTAATCCTCATGCCGTTCTCAAACAAATATTAGCTTGGAGTTCAGGACAGCCATTTCTCACCCAGAAAATTTGCTATTTTGCCTATAGAGCCAGCCGGGAAACGGCGGACGGATTAGTAAATATTCCCCCGGGAACAGAGGGATTTTGGGTGGATAGTTTGGTGCGATCGCGCATCGTCACTAACTGGGAATCGCAAGACGAACCAGAGCATCTGAAAACGATACGCGATCGCATTCTCCGTGACGAACAGCGCGCCGGAAGATTGCTAGGCATTTACCAGCAAATATTGCAAAGTGTGGAAGTACCAACCGATGACAGCCGAGAACAAACCGAATTATTGCTATCGGGTTTAGTGGTAAAAAAGCAAGGCTGTTTGCAGGGAAAAAACAGAATTTATCAAGAAGTATTTAATAGAGAATGGGTAGAGAAACACTTAGGGCAACTGCGTCCTTATTCCCAATCTTTCGATGCTTGGATTGCTGCCAAACAAACAGATGATTCGCGCTGTTTGAGGGGACAAGCCTTAAAAGATGCTCAAATCTGGATGCAGGGAAAAAGTTTGAGCGATTTAGACTATCAGTTTTTAGCAGCTAGCGCCGAACTCGACAAGCAAGAAATGCAACTGACCTTAGAAGCAGAAAGGTTAAAAGAAGTCGAAAAAAATGCCAGACGGCAAAAGTGGTTTATTGCTGCACTCTCTTTGGCATTAGCGATCGCCCTCTTTCTCGGAACGACAGCTTATGGGCAATATCGCCATGCTACCTTGAGCGAAATCGAAGCGATCGCCACCTCATCCGAAGCCCTCTTCACCTTAGAGCAAAAATTAGACAGCCTCATTGCTGCCATCAAAGCCAAGGGCAAACTGCAACAACTCGGCAGCGCAAATCCCGAACTAGAAAATCGCGTGCAATTATTACTAGAGCAGGCAGTTTATGGTGCTTCGGAGTTCAACCGCTTGTCAGGACATCAGGCGACAGCGTATAGATTAGCAATCAGTCCCGACGCTCGGACCATTGCCTCAGTAAGTTTAGACAGCGATGTCAAACTCTGGCAGCCAGATGGCACCCTTGTTGCGACTCTTCCCCACAAGCATATGGTATGGAGGATGGCTTTTAGCCCCGACAGTAAACTCCTCGCTGGTGCCATTGGAGATGGCACAGTTAAAGTTTGGCAGCAACAGGGAACTTCTTGGCAGAGCCCCAAACTCCTACACACCCTTGAGGGAAACAGTACCGAGTTTCCGAGTCTGGCCTTCAGCCCAGATGGCGAGATTTTAGCCGCATCCGGTGAGAATAACACCGTTAAACTCTGGGACAAAAATGGGGTTTTATTAACCATTCTCGATCGCACCGATGCGGTGAGGAGTCTTAGCTTTAGTCCCGACGGGGAAATGCTCGTTAGCGGAAGCGGGGACGGCACGATCCGATTGTGGAAAAAAGACGGCGCATTCTGGACCTCGGTAAAGTTACGGAGAACGTTTCAAGGCCATAGCGCTGCCATTTGGGATATCGAGTTCAGTCCTGACGGCGAGATATTTGCCTCCGCCAGCATGGATAAAACTGTTAAACTTTGGCCTTCCAATGCTCCGTCAGCCGAAGAGTTACAGCCCCTACGAACCCTTAAGGGTCACGCATCTATGGTTATGAGTCTAGATTTCAGTTTCGACGGTCAGATTATCGCCTCAGCCAGCGCCGATCTAACCATCAAATTTTGGAGCTTTGACGGCAAAGAGCTCAGAACTTTTGCAGGGCATCGCGGTGCCGTGTGGGATCTCGATTTCAGTCCTGACGGCACTTTCATTGCTTCGCTGGGTGTAGGAAATGCTGTCAAACTTTGGCAGCCGAAAAACATTTTTCTGTTGGGCCTGCAAGGTCACGACGCTGTTGTTTATGTGGCTGATTTCGCTCCTGACGGAAAAATCGTCGCCACTGTAAGTCTGGACGGCATCATGAAACTTTGGCGGCCAGATGGCACATTGCTCAAGACGCTTCAGGAGGGCACAGGAGAGCTTTGGGATGTGGCATTCAGTCCTGATGGTAAAGTCATTGCTGTGGGGGGCGAAAAAACAGTTAAACTCTGGCAGCCCGATGGCAGATTCCTGGGAGAAATCAACGCCCACAAAGGTGTAGTTTACGGAATTACTTGGAGTCCGGACGGTAAAATTATTGCCACCGCAAGCTCAGACGGCACGGTGAAACTCTGGCAGCCAGACGGTGTGTTACTACGAACTCTCAAGCTAGATGGCAGCGCCCTCTGGGATGTAGCCTTTAGCCCTGATGGAAAAGCTTTAGCCGCCGTCGGTAGCAGTGGTACTGTAGCTATCTGGAAGCCCGATGGCACTTTGTTGCAGGCGATTGATGCCCATCAGGCTCTGACTACGGGGGTCAGTTTCAGTCCCGACGGCAAGACTCTAGCTTCAGCCAGTACAGATGGCACCGTCAAACTCTGGAAATTAGATCCCTCAGACACCTCAGTTCCTCAGAAAGCACTGCTGCGGAGAACGCTCAAAGGTCACACACAGGGAGTGATGGGAGTTTCCTTTAGCCCGGATGGTGAAATCATTGCTACGGCAAGTCATGATAATACGGTGAAACTTTGGAACTCTAACGGCATCTTGCTAACGACGCTCACGGGGCATAGAGGTGCGGTGACAGGAGTTTCCTTCAGTCCCGACGGCACTTTCCTTGTCTCCGCCAGCCACGACCAAACGGCGATTTTGTGGAACATAAAGCAAATTCTCAATACAGACCCGCTGGTGTTTGGTTGCAATTGGGTGCGGGATTATCTGCGGACAAATGCCGATGTGAAGGAGGAGGATAGACATTTGTGCGATCGAGTGGGCGATCGCTAAATTATCCGAAACAATTAACTATCAATTATGAAAGATTACTCTTACCAAATTGGTGGCAGTCTCACAACTGATGCGCCTACCTATGTCGAACGACAAGCAGATATCGAACTTTATCAAGCCTTAAAACGAGGCGAGTTTTGCTACGTCCTCAATTCGCGACAAATGGGCAAATCTTCCCTTCTCGTTCGCACCCTGCACCGACTGCAAGCCGAAGGATTTCTATGCAGTGCGATCGACATGACCCGCATCGGCAGTGAAAATATCACTCCTTTACAGTGGTATAAAGGAATCGTTGGGGATTTGTGGCGCAGTTTCCATCTTGTAGGAAAAGTCAATTTAAAAACCTGGTGGCAAGAACAAGAAGAAGTTTCTCTCCTGCAAAGATTGAGTCAATTTATTGAAGAGATTTTATTAGCCCGATTTCCCGAGAATCGAATTATTATATTTGTCGATGAGATTGATAGTATTTTAAGCTTAGATTTTCCCGTCGATGACTTTTTCGCCTTGATTCGTTATTGTTACAACCAACGAGCCCTCAATCCCGCATACAATCGGATTACCTTCGCGATTTTCGGAGTAGCTACACCCAGCGATTTAATCGCCGATAAAAATCGGACACCTTTTAATATCGGACAATCAGTAGATTTGCACGGGTTTTCCTGGGAAGAAGCCTCTCCTTTAACTAAAGGGTTAGATAGTGTAGTCAGTAATGCCGAGGCAATTATCAAAGCAATATTAGCTTGGACTTATGGGCAACCATTTCTGAGCCAAAAGCTGTGT
This sequence comes from Microcoleus sp. B3-A4, assembly GCF_036705385.1. Classification (NCBI taxonomy): domain Bacteria; kingdom Bacillati; phylum Cyanobacteriota; class Cyanophyceae; order Oscillatoriales; family Microcoleaceae; genus Microcoleus; species Microcoleus sp. B3-A4. The sequence goes on from NZ_JAUBUI010000021.1 coordinate 79,835, forward strand.
CAATTGATAGTAATAGCCGCGCGAGAATCTCACAGTGACGTGCTGACAATTCCACCGGGAACAGAGGGATTTTTTGTGGAATCGCTGGTACGATCGCAGATCGTCCAGAATTGGGAATCTCAAGATGAGCCAGAGCATTTAAAGACGATCCGCGATCGCATTTTGAGAAATGAGCAACGTGCTGGAAGACTACTAGGCATCTATCAAAAAATCTTACAAGGAGTGGAAGTACCCACCGATGACTCGCGAGAACAGGTAGAACTATTGCTGTCTGGTTTGGTAGTAAAATACCAGGGTTTTTTACAGGTAAGAAACCCCATTTATCAAGAAGTATTTAACAAAAAATGGGTAGAAAAAAATCTCGCTTCCTTGCGTCCATACTCTCAAGCCTTTGATGCTTGGATAACTTCCAAGCAGACCGATAAATCCAGACTCTTGCGCGGAGAGGCATTGAAAAATGCTCAAGCTTGGGCCCAGGGTAAAAGTTTGAGTGACTTAGATTATCAATTTTTAGGGGCTTCTGAAGAATTAGACCGAAGAGAAATGCAGGTAGGATTGGAAGCAGAGCGGGCTAAAGAAATTGAAGCCAGACTAACAGAACAACAAAAAAGACTAGCTGTAGAGAAAAAAAGTTCTAGGCGGCAAAGGTTTTTGCTTTTTGTAGTAAGTATAGCATTAATTATCGCCTGTGCATTGGGGCTAGCGGTGTATTTTCAGTATCGGCAAAGTGCTGTCAGCGAAATCAAGGCGATCGCCAAATCTTCCGAAGCCTTATTCGCCTCAAATCAAAAATTAGACGCATTCATAGAGGCAATCAGAGGAAAGCGACAACTGCAAAAGTTAGGTGGTGTAGACCCAGAGATAGAACGCTCAGTTAAAGAAGCTCTCCATCAAGCTGTTTATGGAGCAGTTGACTATAATCATTTATCGGGGCATGACAATGTGGTTAATGATGTAACATTCAGTCCTGATGGGGAACTCATAGCCTCAGCTTCTGCCGATAAAACCATCGATCTTTGGAAGAAAGACGGTACAAAACTAGGAATGCTTCAAGGACACAACAATGCAGTTTGGGGAGTGGTATTTAACCCCAGAGGCGATCTAATTGCTTCTGCTTCTGGGGATAAAACAGTCAAACTTTGGCGCAAAAATAGTACAAATTTACCAAAGGTCAAGCCGAGTTATACCTTGTGGCAGACCTTAAAAGGACATACCGATAACGTTACACAAGTCGCGATCGCTCCTAACAATCAGATTATTGCTTCCGCTTCTAAAGATAAAACAGTTAAACTCTGGAGTACAGACGGCAAACTGCACAGAACTCTCACCGGACATACAGATGAAGTTAACAGCGTTGCCTTTAGCCCGGACAGTCAAACTATTGCATCAGCTTCTAAAGATCGAACCATCAAACTCTGGAATGCAGAGGGTAAACTGATTGGAACCCTCACCGGACATACGGATAGAGTTATGAATGTTGCCTATGCGCCAAGCGCAGGCTACGCCAACAGCCCTTCAGAATATCTTATTGCCTCGGCGAGTGCGGATAAAACGGTCAAACTTTGGCACGTTGATGGAACTTTAGTCAAAACCCTAACTGGACACAGCGATGCCGTGACCAAAATCGCTTTTAACCCTCAAGCTGCTTTGCTTGCCTCGGGAAGTCTAGACAGAACAGTCAAACTGTGGCAGCTTGACGGGACTCTGGTAAAAACCCTGCTAGTCGCCAAGGATGTCGTCTCTGGATTGGCTTGGAGTCCTGACGGGCAAATCTTTGCCTCATCCAGTTGGGATGGCCCGATCGCACTTTGGAAGCTTGATGACAGTTTGCTCAAGACTCTTAACGGACATCAAGCATCGATTTACACCATAAAATTTAGTCCTGATGGTAAGACAATTGCCACCGCCAGTCGTGACAATACCGTTAAACTTTGGCGGCTTGATGGTAGTTTAATTCGCACTTTCCCCAAACAAGCTGATAAAGTTTTCGGAGTAGATTTCAGCCCAAAAGGAGACACGATTGCTACAGGCGGTTATGACAGCACTGTACGGTTGTGGCAACTGGATGGCACGTTACTCCAGACTTTCACCGGACATCAAGGCAGAGTCTTCGCGGTTGATTTCCATCCAAATGGGCAGTCACTCGCCTCGGCGGGTGAGGACAAAACGGTCAAAGTCTGGAGGATTGACGGCACCCAATTGGCAACTCTCAAAGGACATACCGATTACATTAACGCAGTGGCATTTAGCCCCGATGGAAAGCTCATTGCCTCTGGTAGTGTGGACGGCACTATCAAACTTTGGCAGTGGGATAATGCGATCGCCTCTGAAAAGCCCAGCTACAAGCTTCTACACACTTTAACAAGCCATCGCCGTCAGGTGGCGGGAGTGGCATTTAGCCCTGACGGCAAGACTCTCGCTTCAGCAGGTATGGATAGCACGGTGAGACTTTGGCGGTTGGATGGTACAGAAATTAGAGCCTTAAAGGGACACAAAAATGGGGTATTCTCAGTGGCATTTAGCCCCGATGGAAAGGCGATCGCCTCAGCAAGCTTTGACGGCACTGTCAAACTTTGGAGGGAGGATGGTCAAGAGCTTGAAACTTTAAAAGGACATAGCGATGGGGTGTTCGGAGTGACATTTAGCCCTGATGGGAAGTTAGTCGCTTCAGCCAGTCAGGATACCACAGCAATTGTGTGGAATTTAGAGCGAATTTTCCAGCTCGATTTTCTCCAGTATGGATGCGACTGGGTGCGGGATTATCTGGGGACAAATGCCGATGTGAAGGAGGAGGATAGACATTTGTGCGATCGTCTTAAAACGGAATAATATCAAGTCCGCTTTATTAGGAATAATAGATTAATAGGTCTGGGCTAGAGCATCCTAAGATTAGAGGATATTTATCATGCTTGGCTACTTTTTAGTCAAATATACTATAATACTAAATCCGGCTTAACTACTCCCTTTATCTCTCAGTCTGCAGAGGCGGACTTCGTTTGTTTAGTAGCGGTTGAAACCGCCGAAGGATACGCAGAATGATTGAGGGTATAGCCACACCGGATTTAATTATAATAACTACAGAGTAATGAAATCGCTAGCGGTGAGAATACCGGGGGTAATACCGTTAAGCTTCGCCAACAATTGATTGGTGTCCGTCACAGTAATCAAAGTCTGATTGTTGCTGGAAGTAATACTGAGTTGATTGAAACTCAAACCAGGATTTAACCCAAATAAATCCTCTCCCCTGCGGAAATCATTAATGATGTCGCTACCCAAACTTTGATTTAGGACAAATACATCATTTCCCGAACCTCCCGTCAATGTATCGTCCCCAACATCCCCGGAAAGGAAATCGGAACCGCTGCCACCGCTGAGAATATCATTACCTTTGCCTCCGTAGAGGCTATCGCTACCGATGTCGCCACAGAGCACATCGTTTTCATTGCCACCGAAGAGCAAGTCGTTGCCCTCACCGCCATCGAGACTGTCGTTTTCTTTGCCGCCGTTGAGCGTGTCATTTCCCAAGTCTCCAAAAATCAGGTCTGCACCTTCATTGCCAAAGGCAATATCGTTGCCGTTTCCGGCATTAATTGTGTCATTTCCTAAGTTGCCTAAAATGTAGTCATCGCCATCTTCACCCAGCAAGATATCGTCATCTTTACCGCCAAAAATACTGTCGTTGCCCAGCCCGCCGGCAACTGTATCATTGCCGAGATCTCCCCTCAACAAGTCCTCGCCATCGGCGCCGACAACAGTGTCAGGATCTTTACCAGCGTAGATGGTATCGTTGCCAGCACCGCCAGAGATGTAATCGGTGCCTTCATTGCCAAAGATTGAATCGTTATCTGCGCCACCGTCAATGTTGTCATTGCCGCCCATACCGTAGAGAGTATCGTTGCCGGCAAGTCCATTAATCGAGTCGTTGATGCCGCCTCCCATGATGAAATCGGTACTGTCGCCGCCGTTAATAGTTTGTTGGACGGGGTTGGGTGTGATACTGGCAGGGTCGAGTTGGGGGGCGTTGAGGCTATCGAGTAGGCAATCATCTGCGACCGGAGTTGGTGTGGGCGTCGGAGTGGGAGTCGGCGGAGTCGGTTCCGGTGTGGGAGTCGGAGTCGGTTCCGGTGTGGGTGTCGGTGTGGGTTCGGGTGTGGGAGTTGGTGTGGGTTCGGGTGTGGGAGTTGGCGTGGGAGTTGGCGTGGGAGTTGGTGTGGGAGTTGGTGTGGGAGTCTCAGTTGGAGTCGGCGTCGGAGTCGGAGTTGGCGTGACTGTAGCGTTAAATTCGTAAGCGCCAATATCAACGATCGCACTTCCGTTATTATCACCATCTTGAGGGCGGCTCACACCGCGCTGATCCGCAGCCGGCGCGCCCGCACCAGTACCGGTATCAATTGCCGGACTTCCTGTTAGCAGCGGCAAAACGAAAGCCCCGTTAATATTTTCCAAAGGGCCGAGTTTCGGGTCTGCGATCGTCACATTTGCCGTAACATTATTGTCGTTAGGATCGCCCGTCGTGAGTTTATTAGGAAATTGCAGATTATT